>CAYNSI010000149.1:0-5332 GCA_964399665.1 uncultured Enterobacterales bacterium
GACAACTGGGTAACTTCTTCCTGAAGGGACTGACGGTCAGCTGCAGTATTGGTACCATTTGCAGATTGTACTGCCAGGGTACGGATACGCTGCAGCATGGTGGTCATCTCTTCCATGGCTCCTTCTATGGTCTGGGCCATGGCAATTCCGTCATTGGCATTACGGTTGCCCTGATTAAGGCCGTTAATCTGCGAGGTCATGCGGTTGGAAATCTGCAAACCTGCGGCATCATCCTTGGCAGAATTGATCCTAAGACCGGATGACAGGCGCTGGTAGGTGGTGTTAAGCGAAATGGTCGCATTGTTCAGCATACGCTGAGAGTTTAATGATGAAGTATTTGTTTGTACATAAAGAGCCATTTTGATTATCTCCTTAAAATCTCCCTAAAGGAGTTACCTGTCAAACCAGCTCTTAAGCCTAAAAGTTCTCTCCTCTTTTAAGGCTTCTGTTTGACTTTGCCCTTTTTATGAAATAAACATGCCAACTTTATGCTAAGTTTTTAGCCATGATGCAACATGTTGATTATAAATGTGTTTTTAAAGTAACTTTTAAAATGATTGTTTTTCTGAACCGGAAAATAATTTGTTATTTGGGGCATTTTTTGCCACATAAAAACAAGCTGCCACTGCCTGTGATTTTCCCCGTTTAAGCAGCCATATCCTATCTATTACTGGCTCAAATCTATTTAAAGTCCTAACTTTTGGATGTAGTAAATCTTTTGCATAACGCTTACTTGGTAAAATGTGTATGTGTTAGGTTTGTTAGCTGAATTTTTCAGGAGTTACAGGTGTTAAAAAGGTATTCGTTTGTAGGCGGAGTTCTCTTGGCAGCATTAAGTTTGCATGATGTAGCCGCACAAGAGGTAACTGATGGTTTTATCCTTATTGAAGGCGGCGATTTTTACATGGGTTCTCCTGAAGATGAGAGACAAAGAGCTTCTGATGAAGAGCGCCATAAAGTCACTATAGCCTCTTTTTACGTAGATCCTTATGAGGTGACACAAAAAGACTATGAAGCTGTAATGGGCAGTAATCCAAGCTTTTTTAAGGGCGAAAACAGGCCTGTAGAAAATGTCTCTTGGTTTGATGCAATCGAGTACTGTAATCGTCTCAGTAAGATTTCAGGACTTACAGAAGTATACCGAATAACTGACAATAGCGTGATTTTCAACCGAAAGGCCGATGGCTATAGGCTTCTTACCGAAGCAGAATGGGAATATATCGCAAGAGCAGGAACTGATTCAGTATACTATTTTGGCAATCAGGTGCATTCGGATCTTGTAAATTTTGAGGGCAGCTATCCATATCTTATTGAAGAGAATTACGTGCATCGTCAGGACAGCACAGTAAGGACAAGTGCCTATCGGGCAGAAACTATTAATGTCGATGAGCTGCCTCCTAACCCTTGGGGTCTTTACAATATTTTGGGCAATGTCTCAGAGTGGGTATTTGACTACTATGAGCCTTTTACTTCCCTGGAGGCAAGCAATCCTGCAGGTCCTGGGCAAGGTACTTTAAGGGTCAATCGCGGTGGTGCTTACAATGATTTTGGTAAACATTTAAGAGCTTCGTATCGTTCCGCAGCAAATCCTAACATCAAAGATCAGAATACCGGCTTTAGGATTTGTCGTAATGCAGCACCACAGGAAGGAGAGATCATAACTTCACCCTCGTTTACTTTACCAATGCCGGATAAACCGCGCATCTTGACTGCCTATTTTTCATGGTCTGGTAATACAAAAAGCGCAGCATTACTATTAGCTCAAAAGACTGGTGCTGATGTAGTGGAGATCACTATGCAAACACCATATCGCGGCAATATTTATGATGTTTCTCAAAAAGATCTTAATGCCGCAGCTCGTCCCAAAATTAACCTGTCTTTACCTCTTGAGACTTTGGATAATTACGATGTAATTCTTCTGGGTTTTCCTACTTGGTGGGCTACGCTGCCAATGCCTATGATGACATTTTTAGAGTCTTTTGATTTTAAAGGTAAACTTGTATTGCCCTTTAGCTCTCATGGCGGTACAAGGTTGGGAGATAGTACCTCAGACTTGGCAAAAGAGATCCCCAATGCAGTAGTAATGCAGCCTTTTGAGTTTTACTACTCTGGTGGAAGGAGCCTTAGCGAAGAATTATCTGCTTGGTTGGAGTTAAATGGCATCAAAGGATTTGGCAGGAGCCCTAATTGAGGATAAAGCGCAGGATTAAAATCCTTGTGGATGTAGCAGCCGGCGGCTCTTTCCTATATCTTCTAAGCTATCACCCAGGGCAGGGGGTATTTTTTCATGGTATTTTAGGACTTTGTTTTGTACTTTTAATTATTGTTCATCAGCTCTTTAATTTAAGGTGGTACAAGGGAATTTTCAAAGGCGCTTACACCATACGACGAAGTCTTAACACCTTGATAAATGCAGGGCTTTTAATGTCCCTATTTGTTATGATACTAAGTGCCTATTTCATATCAGGACTGGCTTTTGATTTTGCTTTTTTACCAGTTGAGATGAAATACCATATGATCCATTCTTTTTCAGCAGCCTGGCTTTTTGTGTTCATTTGTTTGCATCTTGGCTGGCATTTACAAGGCGTTCTTAACCGCTTAACAATGAAGTTTGGCACAAGGTACTGGTTTTTTGGAGTTTGGTTTGGAAAAGCAGTGATCTTTGTTGCAGGAATGACACTTTTGGTCCTAAGTCCGCTTAAAGATCAGCTTTGTTTTCTTCAAGTTCCCAAATCAACCTTGGCAACCTGGGAGTTTTTACTCATGTACGTGCCCATAGGAGCCGCATTGTGTCTAATACCGCACTTTTTTCTTACCCTTGAGCAGATAGTCAAAAAAAAGGGCCGGAGATCTCTCCCCGGCCAAATGAGCTGAACGCTCAGGAGAGAAATCGACACTAACTTTGCAGTAAAGTAAGAGCTATTTCAGGTCTTTGATTGGTCTGGGTCAATCTTGTGATTGAAGCCTGTTTAATAATGGACTGTGAGGTCAAATTCGCAGTCTCTTCAGTACAGCCGGCATCGCGGATCTTAGATCTGGCATCTGATACATTCTCGGCAATACGGGCAATTTCCTGTGATAACTGGGTTACTTCCTTCTGGAGAGACTGACGGTCTGCTGCAGTATTGGTGCCATTTGCAGATTGAACTGCCAGGGTACGAATACGCTGCATCATGGTGGTTATCTCTTCCATGGCTCCTTCTATAGTCTGTGCCATGGCAATACCGTCATTGGCATTACGGTTGCCCTGATTAAGGCCGCTTCTTATCTGCGAGGTCATGCGGTTGGAAATCTGCAGTGCTGCGGCATCATCCTTGGCAGAGTTGAGCCTAAGACCGAATGACAGGTACTGGTAGGCGGTATCAAGAGAAAGGGTGGCACTTGCCAAATTGCGCTGGGCAGTAAGTGAAGTAATATTGGTATTGACATAAAGTGCCATGACTCTGTCTCCTGAGTTTAAGCCCCAAAGAGTTTTTATATTTGATCGGGGTTCCCGATGAAAAAAATATGCCAAATTTAAAAATAACCTGACGTAGCGCAGGATCTTAAGTTAATACTCCAAAGTTAAAGCAGGATAAGGAAGCGGCCTTGGAGTCAGGCGCGGTAATTTTTGCCGCCTTAAGCTGTATGCAGCCATAAGATCCTGCTTTGCGCAGCATAACTTTAAAGTGAGCCGTCCCTGCAGATGTGAGGTGGATCAGATTTTTTTTAAAGATTTACCCTTAGTTGCAAGAGTTTTTCATCTTCTCTTGAGTGAGAGCAAATTTATTATTACTTTAGGATTTGATTGTGATACCGCTCGTAATATCAGGAGGACGCAAATGTTACCTGCAAATTTAAAGCTTAAAGAAAATTATGACCTTTTTATTGGAGGCAAATGGGTAAGCTCCGTCGGTGGTCAGCGTCTTGCTTCTACATGCCCTGCCACAGGGGATCATTTGGCATATTTTGCAGATGCCGGCAGAGAAGATGTTGATTTGGCAGTAAAGGCTGCCCAAAAGGCGTTCCCCGAATGGTCCAAAACAACCGCTAAGGAGCGTGCCCAGATTTTAAATAAGATTGCCGATATTATTGATGCTAATCAAGAAGAGCTGGCTTTAATTGAAAGCTGCGATAACGGCAAGCCCTTACGTGAAACTTTAGCCATTGATGTGCCTTATGCTTCCAGGCACTTTAGATATTTTGCAGGAGTGATCCTGGCAGAAGAAGGTCAGGCTTCAGTGTTAGACGGGCAGTTTTTGTCTGTAATCCTAAGGGAGCCTATTGGCATTGTAGGGCAGATAGTGCCCTGGAATTTCCCTTTCCTGATGGCAGCCTGGAAGCTTGCTCCGGTACTGGCAGCAGGGGACTGCACAGTATTTAAGCCCTCATCCACCACGCCTCTTTCAGTTTTAAGACTAGCAGAGCTTATTGCCGATGTCGTGCCCCCGGGAGTATTTAATGTCATTACTGGATCAGGAGCCCGCTCAGGCAATTACATTTTGGAGCACCCCGGGTTTGACAAACTTGCCTTTACCGGATCTACCGAGGTCGGCAGGGAAGTAGCAATTGCTGCTGCCAAGCGGATCATTCCGGCTACCTTAGAGCTTGGCGGCAAGAGTGCCAACATAGTGTTTGCAGACTGTAACATCGAGCAGGCAGTTGATGGTGCACAACTTGGAATTCTCTTTAATCAGGGTCAGGTCTGCTGCGCAGGCTCGAGAATTTTTGTTGAGGATAAGTTCTATGACGAATTTGTAGGACGTATCGTAGATGCTTTCAATAAGGTTAAAGTAGGACTGCCCTGGGCTGAAGGCACCATGATGGGTTCACAGATTAATGAAGGTCAACTTGAAAAGATCCTAAAATACGTAGAAATAGGCAAAAAAGAGGGAGCTCAAGTTTTGTGCGGCGGCGAAAGATGCCAGGGTGAATTAAGCCAGGGCGCCTTTATGCGACCGACATTATTAGGCGGTGTTGCCAACAATATGTGTGTGGCTCAGGAGGAGATTTTCGGCCCCGTAGCTTCTGTCATCAAGTTCTCTTCAGTCGATGAAGTAATAGCAATGGCAAATGATTCCGTCTACGGTTTGGGCGGTGCGGTATGGACCCAGGACATTACCAAGGCTCTTAAGGTCGCAGGGGAGGTGCGCACCGGCAGAATGTGGGTTAATACCTACAATCAAATCCCCGAAGGCTCGCCTTTTGGAGGCTATAAGGAATCAGGCATAGGCCGCGAGACCCACAAGATGGTCCTGAACCATTACAGTCAATATAAGAATATTCTTATTAATCTTTCATCTGCCCCGTCAGGCTTTTATTAGCAGGGATCGTCAATCCTTAACTTAATTTG
>CAYNSI010000150.1:0-5247 GCA_964399665.1 uncultured Enterobacterales bacterium
AAGAGCCGCACAGGGATGAACAAAGAACACCTTCAATGCTCAAAGAAGTCGTGCGCTTAGAAGAGCTGTCTTTAACTCAAGAGCAGCTTGACAAGCTTAAAGGCTGCTGATTCCAAAAGATAAGAGCCGCCTTTTGCAAAAGCTCTCTTGATAAAATTTCAGGCAAATTAGAGACATAAGCTTAATCACTGTTAGAATCCATAAGCCGTAATAACTAAAAGCGGTACGTTTAATTTTTGCTAGAATAGACCCTTGCGTTGTGGGAACCATATTCCCCCCGATTATTGACAACAACACTTGATTTTGGAGCTTTTATGCGTGTACTTAAATTTGGTGGAACCTCGGTTGCAGATGCCAAACGCTTTATCAATGTTTCAGATATCGCCATAAGCACATCCTGCCAAACTGAAACAGGCCTGGTACTCTCGGCTCCTGCAAAAATTACCGATCTTCTGGTAGCCCTGGTTAAAAATGCTGTGCAGGGAGGCGACGGCAGGGAGCAGTTTGCGAATATTAAGGCTATTGTCGAGCCTATTATTACCACCTTGGGGGAAACGTATGAGCTTTTTAATACCAAGGCTGTTTTAGCTGAGTTTAAAACCATTCTTGATTTAATTGAAAGACGCGCGCAGGGGATCAAACTTTTGGGCACATGCCCCGAACCTGTTGAGGCCTTTATTGAAAGCCGCGGCGAGGCTTTTTCCATTGCCATTATGGCAGAGCTTTTAAGGGCAAGAGGCAGGGAAGTGAGGGTAATTGATCCGGTGTTTGTACTACAGACTGAAGGGGGCTATCTTGAATCTTCCGTAAATATTGAAAAGTCCCGTGAGCGCTACCGCATGGTACCTGAAGTTCCCAATGCCATAACTTTAATGTCAGGATTCTGCGGCGGCAATGATAAAGGAGAGCTGGTCCTTTTGGGGCGCAATGGCTCGGATTATTCGGCAGCCTGTCTTGCGGCAGTATCCCAGGCTGAATGTTGTGAGATTTGGACCGATGTTGACGGGGTCTACAGCTGTGATCCGCGCATGGTTGCAGATGCCGTGCTGCTAAAGCGCATGTCTTATAAGGAGGCCATGGAATTGTCCTACTTCGGGGCCAAGGTAATGCACCCCAGGACCATAGCCCCAATTGCCCAATTTCACATCCCCTGCCTGATTAAGAATACCTATAATCCCCAGGGGGAAGGTACCCTAATTGCTGAGGAAACCGATCGCACCATTCCCATCAAGGGCATTTCCGATTTGAAGAATATTTCCCTGGTCAATGTTTCAGGCCCTGGAATGAAGGGCATGGTAGGCATGGCAGGAAGACTATTTACGGCAGTTTCCCAGGCTAAGATCTCTTTGGTTTTGATAACGCAGTCCTCTTCAGAATACTCCATTACCTTCTGTATCCATACTCAGGATGCGGCTAGAGCGTTAAGGGCCATAAACGAGGAATTTGAACTTGAAAGAAGAGACGGCCTTATCGATGAGGTTGAGATCATCGACAGAATGGCAATTATCTCGGTAGTAGGCGACGGCATGAGGACTTTGCGCGGTACTTCAGGTAAATTCTTCCGCGCCCTGGCTCAGGCTCATATCAATGTTTCAGCTATTGCCCAAGGGTCATCCGAGCGCTCCATTTCAGCGGTAATTTCAGAAGCAAAGGTCTCAGAGGCTGTAGCAGTCTGTCACATGACCTTCTTTAGCAGCCGTCAGATCCTCGATTTGATGTTAGTAGGTACAGGAGGGGTAGGCTCTGAGCTGTTAAACCAGATTTCAAGGCAGAAAGATGAATTAAGAAAGCGTCAGGGCATTGAAATCAGGGTAGTGGGAATTGCCAATTCAGACGGTATGATAAGCGATCCTAACGGGATTGATCTTAAAGATTACAAGGAGCAGTTAAGCAAAGGTAATCTGCCTGAATTTAGCATCATGGCAGCAAGGCAGCTTCTTGAGGACTCCCACCTGGTAAACCCGGTCTTTGTAGACTGCACTTCAGATGAGAAAATTGCACTGTCCTACATTGAGCTTATGCAGTCAGGCTTTCATGTGGTAACTCCCAACAAAAAAGCCAATACCGGTTCACTTGAGTACTATAAGGGCTTAAGAAAGGCAGCCCGCGTCAATAACCGCAAATTTCTTTATGAGGCCAATGTCGGAGCCGGACTTCCGGTTATTAATACTCTGCAGAATCTTTTGTGGGCAGGCGATGAGCTTATTGAATTTTCAGGCATTATGTCAGGGACCTTGTCTTATATTTTCGGTCTGGTGGAAGATGGCATGACTTTATCTGAGGCAACGCGTGATGCCTATGAGAAAGGTTTTACCGAGCCTAATCCCCGCGATGATCTTGAAGGTACCGATGTGGCCCGCAAGCTTTTGATATTGGCCCGTGAATGCGGATATCTTCTTGATTTAAAGGATGTTAAGGTCAATCCTGCAGTCCCTGCACAATATTTGGCAGGTAATAATGCCAAAGAGGTTATCTCATCACTTAAGAACGCTGATAATAAGTTTAATGAAATGGTGGCAAAGGCCAAGGCAGAAGGCAAAGTACTGCGCTATGTGGGTTCCATTAAAAATGGTAAATGTGTCTGCAGCGTTGAGGCTGTAGGGCAGTATGATCCTCTTTACAAGGTAAGGGGAGGGGAAAATGCTCTGGCATTTACCACGGCCTACTACAAACCCCTGCCCCTGGTAATAAGAGGCTATGGTGCCGGAACCTCGGTAACTGCAGCAGGAGTATTGTCAGATATTCTGCGCCTGCAGAACTGGACCCGGGAGGGGTAATTGATGGCAAAAAAAGTGCGGGCCTATGCCCCTGCCTCAGCTGCCAATTTGTCAGTAGGATTTGATCTTTTAGGAGCTGCGTTAAAACCTGTTAACGGCTCCTTCCTGGGAGACTTTGTCACAGCTGAAATAGGCCATCAGGGCAGCGGCTGTATCATGGTAACTACAGGACGCTATGCCAAAAAACTTCCTGTTGAGCCTGCAAAAAACATAGTTTACATGGCCTATCAGTCCTATAAAAAGAGGCTTGAGGCTGCAGGAAAGTGCTGTCACGACCTAACTCTTACCCTGGAAAAAGGCCTGCCGGTATGCTCGGGGCTTGGATCGTCGGCATCATCGGTAGTAGCCGCAGTGCTTGCCCTTGATGCCATTCATGACAATGCTCTGGGAGATGCAGGCAGAATTGAGCTTATGGGCGAGCTTGAAGGATATATCTCAGGATCTATTCACTATGATAATGTTGCCCCCAGCTATTACGGAGGATTGCAGCTTATTATCGGGGAAAAAGGCATTATTTCTGAGCCGCTTTATGTCTTTAAAAACTGGCTGTGGGTGTCCTGTTTTCCTGGCATCAAGGTATCAACGGCTGCTGCAAGGGCAATTCTGCCTGCCCAGTACCGCAGACATGATGTGATAACTTATGGCAGACATTTATCGGCTTTTGTCCATGCCTGTCATACCAAAAATGAAGCCCTGGCAGCCTCCTGCCTTACCGATGTAATCGCAGAACCTTATAGGGCTCAGTTAATTCCCGGCTTTGATGCGGCAAGGGACTACGGCAAAGCTTTGGGATCACTTGCAACCGGGATTTCAGGTTCCGGTTCATCAATATTTTCCGTCTTCAACGATGAAAAGGCAGCCTATGACATGAAAGAATGGTTAGAGCGTAATTTTATTGCCAATGAAGACGGTTTTTGTCATATATGCCGCATAGATGAAGAAGGCGCGGTGGTTAACGAGGTTTTATAATGCAATTGTTCAATCTGCTTCACAAAGATGAGGCCACAAACTTTACTACGGCAGTTTTGCGCGGGCTTGGCAGAGATCAGGGCTTGTTTTTTATGGACAAAATAGTCCCGCTTGACAATATTGATGCCCTGATGGAGCTGCCCCTGGTGGAGCGCTCTCAAAAGATTCTGCGCCATCTCATAGGTGATGATGAGCTGCCCGAACTTGAAAATATTGTTGCAAAATGTTTTACCTTCAAGGCACCTTTAGTGCAGGCAGATGACAATATCTATGCTTTGGAGCTGTTTCACGGCCCCACCCTGGCTTTTAAGGATTTTGGCGCCCGCTTTATGGCAGGAACACTGTCTGCGATAAACAAAGGGGGCAGGCTGACAATTTTAACAGCAACCTCAGGCGACACCGGTGCTGCCGTTGCCGATGCCTTTTACGGCCAAAAGGGCATTGAAGTTGTGATCCTCTATCCTAAAGGCAAGATCTCAGCCTTGCAGGAAAAGCTTATTGCAACTTTAGGAGGTAATATTAAAGCGGTGCAGATAAGGGGTATTTTCGATGAGTGCCAAGATCTGGTAAAAACTGCTTTTGATGATAAAGACTTAGTCGCTGATATCGGCTTAAATTCTGCCAATTCCATAAACATCAGCAGGCTTTTGGCCCAGGTATGCTATTACTTTGAGGCAGCAGCTGCCCTTCCTGCAAAAAAAAGGCAGCATCTGGTGTTTTCAGTTCCCTGCGGCAATTTTGGCAATATTACCGCAGGTCTTATTGCCAAGGCTTTGGGGCTTAAGGCCCGCTTTGTAGTATCTTGCAATGCCAATGATACGGTACCCCGTTATTTAAGAACCAAAATTTGGGATCCCAAACCCACCATAGCCACATTGTCAAATGCCATGGATATTTCCCGTCCCAACAACTGGCCGCGGGTTGAGGCCCTCTTTAAAATGCAAGGATGGGATTTATCATCGCTGCAAAGCGGATCTTTGGATGATGATAAGACCCAAGATGCTATGCGGCAGCTTTACAAGAAGACAGGATATATCTTAGATCCGCATGGTGCCATTGCCTGGAAAAATTTAAGCTTAAATCTTAAGGAAGATGAGACGGGGATTTTTCTTGGCACTGCCCATCCTGCCAAATTTAAAGAAACAGTGGACAGTACCCTTGGGATTGATTTGCCCCTGCCTAAGACCCTGGCATCAAAAGCAGAACTGCCCTCACAGGCCCTGTTGATGGAGCCTGATTATGCAGCCATAAAAAAGCTTTTGTTAAGTCTTTATCAATAGCCTGAGATTTTAGAAGCTTGTATAACCTAAACCCTCAATATTTTTATACTCGGAAAGAAATTTAAGGAAAAAATTTCGTTAAAACTGTGGCGTAGGTAACAGGTCGATATAAACGTTAGCAGATCCCCCATTAGGCAGGGGGGACAGATCATTAGCTGTGTACTTTGGGATCTGTGCTGCTGCTGTTACAGCGGATCTTTTTCACGCGACATTCAACATGC
>CAYNSI010000151.1:0-5190 GCA_964399665.1 uncultured Enterobacterales bacterium
CTAGGGAAGATCTGCTGCCATTTCATAAATCTTCTGGCAGTCCTCGCGGTTTAGGACTACAAAGTGACCTTCAGGGTGTTCATCTATCTTAAGCATATTAAGCAGCAGGGGTATATCTTGGGTTCTGGCTCCAAGCTCTGCAAAGCAAAGCGGCATGCCGATGCGCCTTAAAAAGGCCTTCAGTGCCCTGATCCCTGCTTTTGCGGTATTTACAGGATCTTGAAAGTCCATCTCCACCCCGAAAACCCTGCAGGCGAACTGGGCAAAGCGTAGCACATTGTGATTTAGGGTATATTCCATCCAGGCGGGAAAAATTACCGCAAGCCCTGCCCCGTGGGTACAGTCATACAGGGCGGATAATTGCAGCTCCAAATGATGAGATGCCCAGTCCTGCTCCCTGCCGACACCGCAAATATCGTTATGGGCCAGCATCCCTGCCCACATAAGATTGGCTCTTGCCCCATAATTATCAGGCTCTTCAAGGATCCTGGGCAGGGTTTCGACAATACTAAGCAGGATCCCCTCACATAATCTATCGGTGATTGCAACATCGCGGGTATTGGTAAAATAGCGCTCCATGACATGGGCCATCATGTCAACTGCACCTGAGGCGGTCTGATAGGAAGGAAGCGACATGGTAAGGTCAGGATCCAAAATGGCAAAAACAGGCACCATAAGATCCGAGGTATAGCCTTTTTTAATAATAAGGCCTGATACTTCCCTTTGAATCACTGCGCTTTGAGAGCCTTCAGAGCCTGATCCTGGAATGGTAAGCACCACGGCCACGGGCAGAGCCTTTGAGGCATTTTTGCCCTCAAGAAAAAAATCACTGAAAAAATCCCCCCGGTGCAGGATCCCCAGGGCTGCTGCCTTGGCTGTATCAATAACGCTGCCACCTCCTACTGCCAGGATCAGATCGGGCTTAAAGCTTCTGCCCTCATCAATGCAATTTTGGACGAAAGAGGCCTCAGGGTTGGGTTTTACCCCTCCTATTGCAGTAAATTCAATGTGATTTTCTTCAAGAGAGTGTTTTACCTTCTCCAAAAGACCTGAGGCTGCCGCAGAATTTTGTCCATAGACAATCATGACCCGCTTCTTACCGGCTTCACTTACGCGTTTTCCGACAAAATTACTTTCCCCTCTGCCAAAAAAATATTTGGTAGGACGGTAAAACACAAAATTTTCCATGGCAAAACTCCTTACCCGCCCAAAGCTTAAGATCTAAAAAAAGTCCCTTAAAAACGCTTAAGGCCCTAAGTTCCTGCCATTATAAAGCAATTGTCCAAAACCTTACGAAAGGGTAAAGCCCGTGGTACCAGAGGTTTAAAGAACATCAACTTACCTTAAAAGACCTTGAATTAGAACATGAAGATCCTCTTTTTTCCCTTAAGATGAGTTTTGGCAAAGACACTTGTTTGCTCTACAATATGCCAAAAATTTTTTTGGCCGTTTTAGGCATGATATGGAACAATTAGCTTCTACACTAACATTCAGCACCACCGCTAACACCAAGGTAATCGGCAATGTCAACGGTATGGCCATGGCTGCAGCCATTGCCTCATTGCAAAAAAACCAGGAAAGTCAGGGCCCTCTTCTTATCGTCACGGCGGATAATTTTGAGGCAAGGCGCCTTGAAGAAGAGATCTTCTTTTTAACCCTGTCAAAAAATACTGCTATCTTTCCTGATTATGAAACCCTGCCATATGATGTGCTCTCGCCTCATCAGGATTTAATTTCACAACGACTTGAAATGCTGGCAAAACTTCCCAATCTTAAAGGAGGCCTGATCTTCTGCCCGGTTGCTGCCCTCATGCAGCGCCTGCCGCCTTTAGATTACATGGGAAGAAACTCCCTTTATTTAAAGACCAAAGATGAGATCTCCTTGGATAAACTTGCCAAACGTTTTAGTGACAGCGGCTATACCAAGGTCCATCAGGTATTGTCCCACGGGGAATTCGCCGTAAGAGGATCTTTGCTTGATATTTTTCCCATGGGATCTTCTACCCCCTATAGAATTGATTTTTTTGATGACGAAATAGATTCCATTTCGGCCTTTGATATCGAAACCCAAAGAAGCACTGACAAAACTGATGAGTTAAAGCTGCTGCCGGCTCACGAATTTCCTTTAGACAGTGAGGGCATCGGCGCTTTCAGGGGCGCCTACAGGCTTTGCTTTCAGGTAACTTCCTTTCAAAATCATACTATCTATCAGGCAGTTACCAAAGGTGCCGTTCCTGCAGGAATTGAATATTATCTGCCCTTATTCTTCAAAAGCACCGCGACCTTATTTGATTATCTTCCTGATGACACCAAGATTGTCTCAACCATCGACCTTTTCAAGGCAGCAGAGGCTTTTGATAAAACTGCAACACAAAGAAAGGCAGTCTTTGAGGGCAATACCGATCACCCTCCACTTCCCGTATACCGCGTCTTTTTAAGTCCGGATGAATTAAAACAGGCACTCAGTACAACACCTCATATCATGCTCTTAAAAGAGCCCCTTGATGAGAATGCCCTGAAGAAAAAATTAACTTCAAACCTCAAAACTACCCCAATACCCCCTATTGCGATTACAGGAGGTGACCACAAAGGCACTTCTGCCTTTGTAAACTTTGTAAAGGACTTTATAGCCCAGGGAGGGCGCATTCTTATTACCGCAGTATCAGAAGGCAGACGCCAGTCTTTAAAGGAAGTACTGCCCGCATCTGTAAAATCAGAGTTTGGTCTTAAGCCTGTCTCAAATGTAGTGGACTTTTTAAAAGAAAAAGATCCTCTCATGATGACCACGGCCCCCTTCACGGAGGGAGTGATCTTCGAAAAGGATAGATTATGCTTTTTAACTGAAACGGAGATCTTAGGCTTTGCCGTAGTAAGACAAAGAACAAGACGCCAAAAAGCAGGCCTCCCTGTGGATGCTATTGTCCAAAACCTTTCAAGGCTTGCTCCCGGGCAGGCCGTGGTGCATATTGATCACGGCATAGGTCTGTATCGGGGCCTGAGGGTGATTACCATCAATGGGGTAAAGGGTGAATATCTTGCCATTGAGTACCGTGACGGGGACATGCTTAATATTCCCATTACTTCCTTAAATAAAGTAGCCCGTTACGCAGGTTCTGAATCTCCGGAACTTTCCAAGCTTGGCACTGACGCCTGGGGCCGCAAAAAGAACAAGGCCATTAAAAAAGTGCGTGATGTGGCAGCCGAGCTTTTAGATCTCAACTCCAGGCGCGCCTCCCGTGAAGGTATTAAATTTAACATTGACGAAACTGCCTTTGAGACCTTCTGCTCTGAGTTTAACTATGAAACCACAGTGGATCAGCAGCAGGCCATTGATGCGGTATTAAGTGATATGCAAAAAGGCATCCCCATGGATCGCTTAGTGTGCGGGGATGTGGGTTTTGGCAAAACTGAAGTTGCCCTAAGGGCCGCCTTTGTGGCCGCTAATGACGGCTATCAGGTGGCAGTTTTGGTACCGACCACGATTTTGGCAGAACAGCATTATCACAATTTTAAAGATCGTTTTGCCAATACTGCAGTAAGGGTTGATTTTTTAAGCCGCTTTAAAACCCAAAAAGAACAGACTGCGGCAGTAAAGGCTCTGCGTGAGGGCACCATTGATATTATCATCGGCACCCACAAACTGTTGTCAAAAGCCGTAAAATTCAAGCGCTTGGGACTTGTCATCGTAGATGAGGAGCACAGGTTCGGAGTAAGACAAAAAGAGCGCTTAAAGGAACTGAGGGCCGAAGTTGATCTTTTAACCCTCACTGCAACCCCCATTCCCCGCACACTTAACATGGCCATGGAAGGCATGAGGGAATTGTCGGTAATTGCAACAGCCCCGGAACACCGCCTGGCAGTTAAAACCTTTGTGCACCAGGAAAGCCGTGAACTGGTCCGGGAGGCTGTCATCCGCGAATTAAGAAGGGGAGGCCAGGTCTATTTTCTGCACAATGACGTAGCCTCAATTGACCGCAGGGCTGAGGAAATTATGTCTTTGATCCCGGAGGCAAGACTTGGCATAGGTCATGGACAAATGCCTGAAAGAGAGCTGCAAAAGGTAATGCGCGACTTTTACCATCAGCGCTTTAATATCCTATTGTGCTCGACCATTATCGAAAACGGCCTTGATGTGCCTTCTGCCAATACCATTATCATAGACCGAGCCGACAAGCTTGGGCTTGCCCAATTGCACCAATTAAGAGGACGCGTGGGCAGATCCCACCATCAGGCCTATGCTTACCTTTTCACCCCGCCTGCAGCATTGTTGTCCAAAAGTGCCAAAATGCGCCTTGAGGCGGTAGCTTCCATGGATGAATTAGGCTCTGGTTTTATTCTGGCAACCCACGATCTTGAGATAAGGGGCGCGGGGGAACTTTTGGGAGAAGAGCAGTCAGGACAGATTGAATCTGTGGGCTTTTCACTTTATATGCAAATGCTCGAAAAGGCTGTTAAGGCCTTAAAATCAGGCAAAGAGCCCTCCTTAAGTGATCTTATGGCAAACTCCTGTGATATTGATGTGAATCTGCCGACACTGTTTCCTTCAGAATACATAGGAGATATCAGTATTAGGCTGTCTTTTTACAAGCGCCTCTCATCACTTGTTACCAATGAGGAATTTGATGATTTAAGAACCGAGCTTATTGACAGGTTCGGCCCCCTGCCCCAAGAGGCAGAAAATCTCTTTGCCATAACAAGGCTCAAAGATCTGGCAGCAAAGCTTGGCATCTGCCGTATTGCAGGAGATGAATCAGGCGGCATTATGGAGTTTTCAGACGATAATAAGGTGGATCCTAAGTTTATTGCCGAACTTGTCACCTGCTGCAAAAACAATGAATATCGTATGAGAGACCACAATATACTGCGCTATAACCTTAAGGAAACTGAAAAAACCAGCCGTCTTGCCCTGTTAAAACAGCTTCTTCTTGCAATGTTCACCCGCAGCAGCCTTTATCAGAGAAAAAGCCTTCAGGACTGATTGCAAAATGTCCCAAAGGAGGGGATCGAGATCCCCTTGCCTTTAAGGTAAAATCAGCACTGCCCTGCTATAAGCCTTGCCGACACTGATTATGTTAAATCTTACCAAAAGATCCTGTCGACAGGCATTGACAGGAAAACCAGTCACAGATTGTCTACCGAAAAAACTGACAAGCGCAAACCTGGAATACTGATCCCAGGAATGACGCCTGC
>CAYNSI010000152.1:0-5103 GCA_964399665.1 uncultured Enterobacterales bacterium
GAGCGTGCGTTTTCAGAACTGCTGGGGAGCTTTATTTTCATTTTAACCAAGTTTAGTTATGAGGGGATCAGAGAAGTACAATCTGCCAAGGGACGCGCCGATTTGCACATCAAAGGCGGCAGATACCGCTATATCATTGAAGTCAAGTTAGTACAAGACCGTAATAAAGCAGATGAGGCCTTTGAGGAGGGCAAAGCACAGTTTTTAGATCGCAAGTACGCTGATTTGATTGAGCCTCTGACCATTGTGCCCTGCGTCATGGTAATCGTCAAAGAGCCGCACAGGGATGAACAAAGAACACCTTCAATGCTGAAGGAAGTCGTGCGCTTAGAAGAGATCTCTCTAACCGAAGAGCAGCTTGCAAGCTTAAAGGTAGATGATCCCAAAAGCTAAGAGCAGTCTTCAAAAAGATCTCCTGACAAAATTTCAGGCAAATTAGTATCATAAGCTTACTCACTGTTAGAATCGCAAGCCGTAAACGCAGGAACTAAATACTTCAAGTTAAGGTACAATATCGCTTCAATTTGCGCTTTGAGGACTTACAATTGGCTCAATTTATTTTCACCATGAACCGGGTCGGCAAGGTCGTGCCCCCCAACAGACATGTTTTAAAAAATATTTCCCTGTCCTTTTTCCCGGGAGCAAAAATCGGAGTATTAGGCCTAAATGGTGCCGGCAAATCCTCCCTTATCAAAATCATGGCAGGTGTTGATAAGGATTATGAGGGTGAGGCAAGACCGCAGCCTGGGATTAAAATTGGCTTTTTGCCCCAGGAGCCTGAATTAGATCTTGAAAAGACTGTAAAAGAAGTAGTCGAAGAATCCTTTGAGGAAGTTCACAAAGCCCTGGCGCGCCTTGATGAAGTCTATGCTGCCTATGCAGAGGAAGATGCCGATTTTGATGCTCTTGCCAAAGAGCAGGCAGAACTTGAGACCTTTATTGATGTCAGGGACGGCCGCAATTTGGATTCTAGGCTTGACAGAGCGGCTGATGCCTTAAGACTTCCTGATTTTGACAAGAAAATTAAGGTGTTATCAGGAGGAGAAAGACGCCGGGTTGCCCTGTGCCGCCTGCTTCTTGAAAAGCCGGATATGCTTCTTCTTGATGAACCTACCAACCACCTCGATGCCGAATCCGTAGACTGGCTGGAGCAGTTTTTACATCAATACCCAGGCACTGTTGTTGCTGTTACCCATGATCGCTACTTCCTCGATAACGTGGCAGGCTGGATCCTGGAGTTAGACCGCGGCGAAGGGATCCCCTGGCAGGGTAATTACTCAAGCTGGCTTGAACAGAAAGACCGCCGCCTTGAAATTGAAGAAAAAACTCAATCTGCCAGGAAAAAATCAATCGAAAGAGAACTTGAATGGGTACGACAGGGTCCCCGCGGCCGTCAGAGCAAGTCCAAGGCCCGTCTTGCCCGCTTTGAGGAATTGTCCAATGTAGAGTATCAAAAGCGCAATGAAACCAACGAACTCTATATTCCCCCCGGGCCCCGTCTTGGTGATACGGTTCTTGAAGTTACCAATCTCAAAAAAGCCTATGGCGATCAGGTACTGATTGACGATCTTACATTCTCGGTTCCCAAAGGCGCCATTGTGGGGATCATAGGCCCTAACGGGGCAGGCAAGTCCACACTCTTTAAGATGATAACCGGTCTTGAGACTCCTGACAGCGGCACGATCCGTCTTGGAGATACCGTGGTTACTGCCTATGTTGAGCAGTTTCGCGATCAAATGAAGGATGATAATACGGTGTTTGAGGAAATCTCAGGCGGCCTTGACATCCTTAAGATAGGATCTTATGAAATCCCCTCAAGGGCGTATATCGGGCGCTTTAATTTTAAGGGCACAGATCAGCAAAAAAGAGTAGGAGATCTCTCAGGAGGAGAAAGAGGCCGTCTGCAGCTTGCCAAACTGCTGCAATCAGGAGGCAATCTGCTGCTTTTGGATGAGCCTACCAATGATCTGGACGTCGAGACCCTGAGGGCCTTAGAAAATGCCCTGCTGGAATTTCCAGGATCTGCCATGGTGATCTCTCATGACCGCTGGTTTTTAGACAGGATCTCAACCCATATCCTGGATTACTCGGATGAAGGCAAAGTTCGCTTCTTTGAAGGCAATTACACCGAGTATGAAGCCTGGAAGAAAAAGGAGCTTGGTGAAGAGGCAGCCCCCCACCGCATCCGCTTTAAAAAGGTGACTGACTAGACAGGCACAATCTCGGCTTCTCATCTCTGCCTTAAAGAAGAACCCCTAAGGGAAGTGCCCCTGAAGAAGAGGCTGACCCGAAAAAGACCGGTGACTTTAAGGCACTTTAAGCTTTCCCTGCCTTTACTGCAGGGGAAGTTATCCTTTAAGTTACGACAAAAGTCTTGCCGCATCAAAACCATTAATATTGGCCTGAACTTTCATGCCGTGATCATTAAACATGGCAGCTATGTCCCTTGCATAGGCTGCGGCCCCTGCCCTGTCAAGTTCTTGGGAAGCACTGCTCTTCTCTTTTACCTCCATCCTGCTTTGCAGCATTACCTCAGCAGCAGATGATTTTGCGGTACTTTCCAGTTCCTGCAGACTCTGACTTCTGTCCGTTCTGTCCCTGGCTGCAGCGGCAGAGTCTACACTGTTGCTGCCATCAAGCGGTACTAAGCCAATCATCTTATCTCTCCCTTAGGTTAAATATAGTCAAACAAAGAAGTGGCGAACACTACGGTATAGGACTGCTGCGCAGCCTGCAGTGCCATCTGCTCCTTAATCAAATCGGAAACTGCCTCATAGGTATCCACTTCAGAAACGTTTGCCTTGGCAGTCTCCTTGATAAGTGACAGAGCGCTGTTGGAATTAATTATCGAATCAATGCTTGACATTCTTGCTCCGATATAGCCCCGGTATTTATCGTAATTTTCCTTGGCATTGGAAACGCTTATCTGCGCTAAAGCAAGCTGTTCGGCTCTTTCCTCATTAGAAATGGAATCGTCCTGCAAAACGGCTATGATGTCACTGAGGACATTCAAGATATTGTCCTTTTCAGTGGCCTCAAATGTTATGGTGTAGAAGCCATCTATATAGGTGTCTGTTGTAGCATCATACAAAGAAGATTCATTAACATTAATTGTTATACCGTTAAATACAATTTGACCATCTGAGTCAAGCTCCCCGGAAGCACGTACATTGCCACTGGAATCTACAACCTGAAAAGTATTGGTGGCAGCGTTAAAATTAACGGTAATAGAATTGTCTGTTGTTGAGTTGGTAGTTCTGAAAATGTCGTTATAAAGATCCATATAATCGTCATAACTTGTGATCTGTGTTATGTCATCTATAAGAGTACCACTATCATCATAGACATACAGCTGATTTGCTAAAGCAACATTTTGAAAAATATTAAGTCCGCTGTCGGTTACCTGTACCGTAACGGTCGGAGAAACCTGAACCGAGCGGGTGGATCCGTCAGCCTGACAGACGTAATTGCCATCTGAAGTTAAGGTAATGGTAGGCTGGGAGCCTTGGGCACCTGAGAAGATATACTCACCTTCTGCGGTCTTGGTATTCATAAGATCCATGATCTGGGCCTGGGCCTGGATTAACTCCTCTGCAATGGCCGACAGGCTGCTCGAATCCATGGTACCGTTGACTGCCTGCTGTAAACTTACTTCAACGGAATTTAAAATATCCCAAAGACTGTCCAGCGCGGTTTCACTTTGGGACAAATAATCTGCTGCAAGCCCGGCATTGATTTGATACTGCGCATAGGTTTCAATATCAGCCTCATACTTTACCTTTAAAGCCATGCCGGAGGGATCTTCACCTGAAGTAGTAAATTTAAGTCCCGTATTGTATTTTTGTGAAGCCTCATCCACTCTGCTGTTGGCTTTTTGGATAAAAGACATCTGGGTGTCATACTGCATTGATGTTGAGATACGCATGATTCTTTACCCCCGCTAAATTGCCTCAATCAGGGCTTCAAAAATGGTTTGAGACGTGGAAATAATCTTGGAACAGGCCTGATAACACTGCTGGTAACGGATAAGATTGGCAGCCTCTTCATCGAGGTTTACGCCCGCAGTTGACGAGAATAAGGTCTCAGTCTGCTCAAGCTTGGCTTCTGCTGCAGCAAGATTGGTGTTGGCTGAACTTACCGCAGAACCTATATTGGTAAGAATATTGGCATATCCTTCCGTGAAAGTTACCTTGTTATTGGCACTTGAATAAACCAAATCTGCCTGTTGCAGCAACCCCATCAACACACCGTTGGAATTATCAGAAAACCCATCGGTATTAATTTCAATTTCAAAATAATCCCCGGCCACAACGGTTCCTGTTATAGAAAATTCATAGCCCGGGTAGCCGTCAACCTGAGTATTTACCCAAACCGTGTTTTCAAAGATATTCTGCCCGTTACAGGATGACGGAGCCTCACCCAGAAGATTCCCGTTGCTGTCATATACTTCGTAATTGCCGTCAGCATCAATAACAATTTGGGTGGGAGCTCCTGTTGTGAATACCGGATAGCCTTCGGCATCAATAGTAACGCCGTAGTCATCACCAGTCATTGTGATGCCTTCAAACTCTATGACGGCATTACCCTGGTTGCTGCTTCCCGTATTTCCCCTCACAGCCGAAGCAAAAGCAAAATCCTCTGGCTTGGTGATGGCAAGCGAAATATCATAGGCGGCATTGATGGTAGGCTGGACGTAAAAGGTAGTTCTCTCACCAAGGCCCTGCAGAACAGTGATATCCTCATTAAAGGTCATTTCGATACCGTGACTTTCAATAGTCAACACCGAATAAGAATCACCAGTAGTGGCATCAGTATATGTATTCCACACTAGTTCAGAGCTGTCAATTTCAATGTCCTTACCGTCTTCTACCATGTAAACAGAGGTAGTACCATCTGCTGCAACTATCACCTTATAGTCATTGGCAGTAACATTAGATCCTAGGCCCGTGATAAAGGACACGGTCATAGCATAGTCTGCATTACTGCTAACGGCTTTTGCAGTAGGAATGGTAATTAAATCGCTGCCGGCCAGATTTTCAAGAGTAATCCCGCCGCTGTTTTGAACATTCAGGGCATCAGCAAAGGCAATAGCAAGCTGCCCCA
>CAYNSI010000153.1:0-4989 GCA_964399665.1 uncultured Enterobacterales bacterium
TTGCTCGCCCCGCTTTCCCACACCGCCTGCCGTACTCATCCGTAGTGTTATGTTGAATGCACATAGCTCAATGGAAACAGTGGCACTTCGGCTAGCATAAACATCTGTCATTGGCTATTATCCGCTGAATCATTATCCTCTGAGGCTGCCACTATCTCCTGATAGTATCGAAAAGAGGCTTCATCAGGATGTTCCAAAGCTTCGGAAAAAAGGTGCCTTATCTGTTCAAGTACTGATGCTCTTACAATAAAAACAAGCCTTGATTCTTTTTTGTTGTCAGGCCATGAGGGAAGCTCTGACAAGGGGTACAAACTACCTTGGACACCATGGACTACCACAGGCTTTTCCTGCCCTTCCAGATATAAAATCCCCTTTATTCTTAAGATGGAATCGCCGTATTGCTGCTGGGTTATGGCAATGGCAGACAGCAGAGCTATGGGAGGCAGGGGGGTTGTTACTACAAGGGAAAAGCTTTCAATATCAGAATGGGCAATTATTTTGGGTTTGGCAAAACCTGCTGAATTAGCAACCTGCACCGGACGCAGCGGGGATGCTACTGCCAGATCTTTTAATTTTAACCATTCTGCTGCCATATCGGGATTATGTTGGTCATTTTCATTGTAGGGACCGATATTGGAGATTATTCCAGGATCGATTCTGCCTTTTAACACCGGAAAGATCCTGGCACTGTGGTTAATTTTTCCTGCAACCTCCTCGATGGCATCAATTTCATCAGAGTCAATGAGATCGGTTTTAGAAATTAGGATCAGATCTGCAAGGGCAATTTGTTTTACAGCCTCATACTGATCTTTGAGCTGCTCTCTGATATGCTGCCCGTCCAAAACGGTAATGGTACCCGAATAAAGATAGTGACTATAAAGGAAATCATCATTGTTGAGGGTGCCGATAACCCCAGAAGGATCTGCAAGTCCGGTTGTTTCTATAAGGACTCTGTTAAATTTGGGGATATCACCTTTCACTGCCCTGATAAAGTTTTGTGCCAGGGCATTTACAAGATCACCCTGGAGGGTACAGCAAATACATCCTGATCCTATAAGAACTACGGTATCGTCTACTGCCTGAACCAGCTGATGATCAAGGCCTACATCACCGAATTCATTGATAAGCACCAGGGTATCTTTAAATTCTTCAGTATTCACCCAGTAATTTAATAAGGTAGTTTTGCCGCTGCCTAAAAAACCTGTTATTACGTAGACAGGGATCTTCTGATAGATACTTTCACTCACTTGATAAGCTCCGACAATAAAAAATTCAGGGCCTTTTGCAGGGCCGGGCTGCGATAGTCGTCAGACTCATTGAGCAGATCATGATAAGCTCCTTTGATGGATACTACCACGGGTTTAATCCGGTCATTTTGATGCTTTCCTATAAATTTTTGGGTATGAGGGGTGCTTACAACCCTGTCATCACCTGCGCATATACATAGAAGAGGGATCTTAAAAATAAAATTATCATGGAAAAGCTCAAGCTGTTTTTTCATGGTCTCACTGACAAAGCCGAAGGTGGGGCCGCCGTGGGCTGTTTCAGGGTACTTTGTGTAGTAATTATGGTAGACCGTATAGCGAAATAAATCATGACTGTGAAAATTATCCTCAAAGGGGATCATCTTATAGTCCTTGCCATGGCTGGTGTAGGCGGTGTTTAAAAAGGGAATTTTAGCAGCCGTAAAAACCAGGGTTCTTAGCAGAGGATCAGGCAGGGAAACTGCAGGCCACAGGTAAGGTGCCAGCAGGGCCAGTCTTTTGGGCTTTAACTTAAAATTTACAAGATAATCAAGACAAATAAGCCCGCCTAAGGAAAAGCCCATCATAATAAAGTCTTTAATATCAAGAGCATCCAGCATGAAAGCTAGATCTTCAGTATAATCTTCAAAAGAAACTGCGTGGCATTTTTGAGATTGGGGGATCACTCTTGAAGAAGAGCCCTGGCCTCTTACGAATAACAGGACTATCCGCACGTTGGCTTCCTTTAAATTGTAAAGAAGCTCGGCATATTTATGCTCAATTTCAGCACGCCCCGGGACAATAACCAAGGTATGCAGCGGATTGTGGGGGCCTTTAAGCTCAACAGCAGACAGGATAATGCCATCATCTTTGGTAATCTTATGAAAAATAAGATTATTTTGGTAAAAAATTTCTATGGCATCTAAATGCTTTTTAAAAAAAGCAACATCATTGAGGACAAATTGTTGTGTCATGGCGGCTCCTTTGCAGTAAGAGCGTCTTAACGTTTGCGGAATATCTTAATGACATTCTGGACGGCCTTGATCCGCCTGATTACTCCTGCAAGATGCAACCGGTCACGAACCGTTACTGTCAGGTTGATAATATAGTTTGAGTCTTCCTTTATTTCAGAGTTGATGAACTCAATTCTTGAGCCTGCTACATCTACTGCATTTGATATTTCACTTAAGATCCCCTGACGGTTCTCAAGCTCGATTCTAAGACCGGTTTGAAATTCCAGATTGGCGGTGGCCTGTAAATCCCACTCTACATTAAGGTATTTATCGGCATCCTTTACCTTGTCCCTGATATTAAGGCAGTTGAAATTATGAATAACAAGACCCCTGCCCGGTGATACATGGGCGATAATATGATCCCCTGGTATGGGCAGACAGCATTGGGCAAAATTGTAGGGAAGCCCGCCGGTGCCCGTGATGGGGATCCCCTCTTTTTCAGGAATATCAAGATCTTTTTGCAATTTCCTGGCAACAATAACCGGCATGATATTTCCAAGGGCAATATCCTGAAGCAGGGCACTTAAATCAGGCTGCTTAAACTCTCTTAGGATGGCATTAATATTTTCCTTGGGAATGGTCTCAAGCCTGACCCCGCCCTTTAAGGCATTTTGCAGCAGACGTCGTCCTATCAGTACGCACTCCCTGGTTTTAAGGCTCTTTAAGTGCTGCCTTATTTTCGATCTTGCCCTTGAGGTCACGGCAGAAGAGAGCCACAGGGCGCTGGGCTGTGCCGCAGGCGAGGTGATAATTTCAACTGACTGACCGTTTTCAAGGGGCCTGGACAGGGGAAATATGCGATGGTTAACTCTGGCGCCGATGCAATGGTCTCCGATTTCCGTGTGAACGGCATAGGCAAAGTCAATCGGAGTGGCTCCTGCAGGCAGACCGTAAATTTTGCCTTCAGGGGTAAACACGTAGATGGCATCGGGAAAGAGGTCGGTTTTAACTCCTTCGATAAACTCCATAGGGCTTGAGGCGCTTTGCTGCAAATCAATAAGATTGTTAATCCAGCGCTGGGCATTGCGCTGGGCAGCAGAGGCAGTAGGTTCAGATCCTTTTTCCTTATAAGACCAGTGTGCCGCAACCCCTCGGGCTGACATCTGCTCCATAAATTCCGTTCTTATTTGGATTTCCACGGGTACCCCGTGGGGCCCTACCAGGGAAGTGTGCAATGACTGGTAACCATTAATCTTGGGGATAGCTATGTAATCCTTAAAGGTGCCGGGGCGGGGTTTGAAAAGATTGTGCATATGGCCCAGGACTCTGTAGCAGGTATCCACGTCCTTCAGGATGATCCTAAAGGCATAGACATCCATAATTTCTCTAAACTGCAGCTCTTTGCTGACCATTTTTTTATAGATAGAATAGATGCGCTTTTCTCTGCCAAGAACCCTGGCATCAATGTTGACCATATCAATGCGGTGCTTAATGGTCTCAAGGATGGAATTGACTATTTCCCTGCGGTTGTTGCGCGCCTTTGCTACAGCTGCTTTTAATACTCTGTAGCGCATGGGATATAAAGCTGCAAAGCCCAGTTCCTCAAGCTCGGTTTTGATCTCGCTGATGCCCAGGCGATTGGCAATGGGGGCAAAGACATCCAGGGTTTCCCTGGCAATTCGCTTTCTTTTGTCAGTCCTGAGATTGCCTATAGTTCTCATATTGTGGGTACGGTCGGCAAGCTTAATCAGAATGACCCTGATATCGCGAGTCATGGCCAGAATCATTCTGCGAAAGTTTTCGGCTTGGGCCTCGCGGTAATCATGAAATCTGAGTTTATCAAGCTTGGTTACCCCGCTTACCAGGTTTTTTATGGAGCTTCCGAAGTGAGTTTCCAGATATTTTTCGTCTATCCTAGTGTCTTCAAGGACATCGTGTAGTAAAGCCGCTGCTATGGACTCCACGTCAAGGTGCATCTGAGCGATGATGGTGGCAACGGCAAGAGGATGCGTGATATAGGGTTCTCCCGAGGCTCTTTTTTGACCGTAATGAGCCTGATCTGCCACCTCAAAGGCTGAATCGATTATCTTTAACTGGGGATTGTTAAGATACCCGGCGCACAGATCTCTTAAGGGCCAGTAGTAACTTACATGGGGGGAGAACAGCAGGGAATCCTGGTTTGCAGGCCCAACTCCGGCGGCCGGAACTGTCATGACAGGATCTGATCCTGCTGTCTGCTCCGCGCCGGCGCCTGCTTCCATGGTAACTCCACGCTAGACTATGTTAAACATCTCAACGCCGTCTATGGGGGCAAAATCATTGTCTGCAGGGCGTGTTGAGTTGTCGTGGATGTGATCCTTGCGATCCTGCTTGTCAAGGAATTCCTCTGAAATTAAACCTTCTTCTATTTCACGCAGGGCAATGACGGTAGGCTTATCATTTTCCTCTTCTACCAGGGGCTTGGATCCGTTTACGGAAATTTGACGGGCACGGCGAGCTGCAATCAGCACTAGATCAAAGCGGTTGCCAATTTTTGCTACCGCATCTTCTACCGTAACTCTGGCCATTTAAAAATCCTCTAATGTTTTTTCATAAAATTTGTTGCGAACTTCCATTATACAAACAGCCAGCGGCAGTCTCAATGCTTATGTCACAGCAAATGGATGAATTAGCGCATGACTCTTGCTTAATTTTATTCCTGCTGCAGGTATTTGCTTAATAATTCTAAAGCACCAACAGGGGTTGAGCACAGCTCCTTTAATACATTAATTGCAATGATTTCGCCTGTGTTT
>CAYNSI010000154.1:0-4959 GCA_964399665.1 uncultured Enterobacterales bacterium
CGTCTTCGCCTTTGCGCGAGGTCGTGATCTTAGAAGAGCTGTCTTTAACTCAAGAACAGCCTGGAAAACTTAAAGGCCAATGATCCCAAAAGATAAGAGCAGTCTTTGCAAAAGATCTCCTGACAAAGTTTCAGGCAAATTAGCAGCATAAGCTTAATCACTGTTAAAACCGTAAGCCGTTTTTTGAAGATAGTTAAAGTGCCGTCTAAGTTCTTAAACATAACAATATTACTGCCATTTAGGGATGGTCGGTGAAAACAGAGCAGTTACTTGAGCTTATCCGCTCTCATAAGCCCCTTACTGTCGCTTTGGAAGTTGAGCTTATCATCAGGCTTGCCCTGCCTGCCATGCTGGCACAAATCTCTACTATCCTGATGTTCTACATTGATGCTTCCATGGTAGGCTCCCTGGGGGCGCATGCCTCTGCCGCCGTAGGTCTTGTCTCCTCAACATTGTGGGTTTTCGGGGGCTTAAACGGGGCTGTTGCCATGGGCTTTGCGGTACAGGCCGCCCATGCTATAGGCGCAGGAGATGACTTTAAGGCCCGTCAGATTATGCGCCAGTCCTATGTCTGCGTAGCCTGCACCACGACGGTACTGATAACCATAGGAGTGCTGATCTCAAAAGATCTGCCCCGCCTTTTGGGGGGAGATCCGGCAATCTTCGATGATGCCTCAAATTACTTTCTAATCTTCATTCTGGCCATGCCGGTAATGCAGCTTAACTTCTTGTCAGGGGCCATGCTGCGATGCTCGGGAAACATGAAGATCCCCTCTTTGGTTAATGTGCTGATGTGCCTTTTGGATGTCCTGTTTAATTTTCTTTTTATCTTTGAAACAAGAGACATTGAGATCTTCTCCCGCCCCTTTACCATTTATGGAGCGGGCCTTGGTGTATCAGGTGCTGCCCTGGGGACTGCCTGTGCCTTTATGGCAGCATCCTCTATCATGACTTACTTTGCAGCAGTAAAGTCTCCCAAACTGTCACTGCTTAAAGAAAGGGGATCTTTTAAGCCCCAAAAGGATGTGGTCAAAAGAGCAGTTAAAATAGGCGTACCCCTGGCTTTGCAGCATCTTGCCATTTCCCTGGCCCAGATAGTATCCATCATGATTGTAGCCCCCTTAGGAATTGCTGCCATATCCGCCCACTCCTTTGCCATTACAGTAGAGAGCATGTGCTATATGCCGGGGTTTGGCATCAGCGAAGCTGCCACAACTTTAACAGGGCAGTCAATCGGGGCAAGAAGGCCCAAACTTACCTTCGCCTTTGCCAAACTTGCCGTGTTAACCGGGATTATAATCATGAGCTTTTCAGGCCTTATGATGTATGTATTTGCCCCTGAGATCCTGGCGATAATGACCCCGGTACAGGAAATACGGGATCTTGCCGTGGGGGTGCTGCGCATTGAAGCCTTTGCCCAGCCTTTGTGCGCCGTTGCCCTGGTATCCCATGGAGTATTCGTAGGGGCAGGAGATACTTTGGCCCCTTCCATTATGAATTTTGCCTCAATGTGGCTGGTGCGTCTTACCTCAGCCTATATGATGGCCCCGCATTTTGGTCTTTACGGCGTCTGGATGGCCATGTGCGGTGAATTATGCTTCAGGGGACTTATCTTCGGAACCAGGCTTTTAAGAAGAAAGTGGCTTATTAAAGTGCTCCCGCAAAAATCAAAGATCCGATGACAAGAGCTCTTAGAAACTTTGCAAATTCTTTTGATATTATGCCTGAATCTATAAAGGCCCCGGGGGCTATTGTTCCTTTGTCTTGGGAGTGTTACATTAGCTCCTGCGCTTAAAATTTTTGTATGCATCAAGAAGTTAACATCAAAACATCAAGGCAGGACATGGTCAGGAAAGTAATAGAAAATCAGCAGTTTGGCGGGGAAAGAGCCCTCTATCACAGCCGCTCACTGCATCTTCGTAGCTGCACCTTCAATGAAGGGGAATCATGCATTAAAGAAAGTGCCGATATCATAGTGGAAAGCTGTATTTTCAAGGGCAAATACGCCATGTGGCACAATCATAATACCCTGATTGAAAACTGTACCTTAACAGAAGACTGCAGGGCCCCTATCTGGTATGACCGGGGCATTACCATGCGCAATACCACAAGTACCGCCCCCAAGATCTTCAGGGAGGTAACCGGTATTACCCTTGAGAATGTGGTCCTGCGCAATGCCATTGAGACCCTGTGGCGCTGTCATGACATCAAAGCTTCCAATCTTGAGGTTCATGATGCCGACTACCTTTTTATGATGAGTGATAACATCACGGTAAAGGACTTTTTCTTCAGGGGCAAGTATGCTTTTCAATACTGCAAAAATGTGGTGATTGAAAATGCCGACATTGACTCCAAGGATTTATTTTGGGAATGTGACAACGTAATTATTAAAAATGCCAAAATAACTACCGAGTATCTTGCCTGGTACACCAAAAACATCACCTTTGAAAACTGCCACATCGCAGGCACCCAGCCTTTGTGCTACGTAAAAGGGGTAAAGCTGATAAACTGCACCTTTGATGAGGATGCTGATTTGGGCTTTGAAAATACCACTGACATAGACGCTGACATCAAAGGACATATCACTTCAATCAAAAACCCTGTCACGGGCATAATCAGAGCCGACAGCGTAGGTGAAATCATCAGAGATGAGAACATCTGGCAGCCCAACAGCTGCCAAATCATCACCAATCAGTAATAGGATCTTACATTTTTGGCATTTTCAATAAGATCAAGCAGGATCCCAGCCTTGTCTTCATAAGTTTCAGGGCCGCTTAGGTCAATGACACTGCACTTTATGACCCCGGCATCAAGGGCGCTCACCCCGGGCATTAAAACTACCATATCTTCCCTGTTAAAAAAGTACTTGTTGGAAGACAGCGCGGCATTAGAAAAGATTAAGTGCAACATCAAAACACCACATTTTTGGAACTGTTGCAGATAAGTTCCTTTAACTTGTCTGCATCAAGAAGATCAACAAAGGCAAGCACAGGGCCCAATTTAAGTCCTTCATAGGACACGCACCTTATCTTAAGAAGCTCAAGCTGCCTTAACTTTTTTATAAATATGCTTTGAGTACCATCCCGGGACAGCGCCATAGCAGCCAATGAGGCTTCGCCCGATAAAAACACCGTCACATCGGCACCGGCATCGCTTAAGGCTGCGGCAAGCTCAATGCCATGTTCATAGGAAGTGGACAGCGCAGGAGATGCTGCTATTTCAATAATAAGGCTCATAGCTCAATTACCTTGTCTGCTTCCAAAAGACATTTGGCAAGCTCACCATAACCGCTTAGGATCATCCCCTTGCTAAGAGAGCTGTGAGGCAGGCCTTTTAAGCGGTAGGCCCTGCCGCAGACTAACACGGGAATTTCTCCCTGTACTGAAACCTTATAAATTTTTTCCTGAAGCTGCATCTCCATGCTCCCCAGGGCAAAATGAGGGGAGGCCAGTGATACGGCCTCCTTGGTCAGATATAGGGCATTTATTTTATGTCCACGCTCCAAAGCCTTTTTAATAAGAGACTCAAGTACCGAGCAATACTCAAAAGAAGGCTCTAAAGTCAGAATAAATAGAAGACGCATAAAACTGTCTTATTTGCCCAGATAAACTACCACTTCCACTTCGCAAAGCACCCCTTTGGGAAGTGCAATCCCGCCGACACAGGTCCTGGCAGGAGGTTCCTCGCCGATATAATTGGAATACACCTCATTAAAGTCGGCAAAATCCCCGATATCCTTCAGAAAACAGGAGGCCTTGACTATATCACTCATGGTAGCCCCTGCCGCTACTACCAAGGCAGCAACATTCTTCATTACCTGCTCTGCCTGCTCCTTTATAGTGCTTCCCACCACCTCACCTGTTTTTGGATCCAAGGGGATCTGCCCTGAGGCAAACAAAAAATCACCTGCTATCTTACCCTGGACATAGGGGCCTATGGCAGCAGGCGCTTCATGGGTATTGAGCACGCGAATTTCTTTCATAAGGATCTCCTTATTCTTTTATTACCAACTCTGATAAGAGATTTTACTTTTTTTCCTGTCCCTTTAACACGGTATTTGAATACAAAATGCCTCTTGCAATAAATTGGATAACGGTCTAATCGTCCTTATGGAAGAGTATAAAGCGAGCAGCAGCGACTTTACCAATCTGCCCTATGTGCTTGATCATTTAAAGGGGCTGGGATTCAACATCACTCTGGTAAGCGACGAAGGGTTTGCTCTCTTTCCCGCCCTTGTTTCTATCCTTACAGAGTAACTTTAACTGCATTACCGGGGCTCTCTTGGGATTTTACCTTGGTATTGAGGATCAGGTATTTACCTTGCGGCAGAATCCTTTTGTGACGGCAAAAGCTTTGATTAAGACGAAGAGCTAATCTTCTTTTGTGAAACCTCAACTTCTCTTGCAGAGACAACTGCCATCTTATCTTGTATAAGTCATCCGCACCAGCCTGCCGGGACGAGATTTCCCCCGCAAAAGTCATTGCCAGATGGTAACAAATACTGTCCGCTGTAACACAACATAACTACAAGAATTCTCGTAAGATGCAAAAAACCGGAACTTTGTTTGACATCACCATCCTCGATGACGGCTCTTTGGTCTTTAAAAGAAACGACACTATTCAAGCAGCCCCACCTCTTCTCCCCTGAAAGTCTTTGCGGCAAACTCTTTATTGGTTTTATCGCTTTACCATTAAGAGCAGGCTTGAAACAAAGGCTTGATAAGATGCGACTAAAAAGAGGTCTAATACCCTCGATACTGTGCTTATTATGCTTTCAGACATCAAGGGCTGCAAATGCGAAAAGAGCTGGCTGCGCGATTGTGCCCTGGTTTCGCCAAAAAAGCGCTTAATCTTCTTGTTCTTAATCTGCATACCCAAGACTTGATGAGAGCCCCAGGCCATTTTCTTATGTTAACTTTTAATTTCTGTTTCACTTTCTTTGCAAAACCGCATTCCCAT
>CAYNSI010000155.1:0-4934 GCA_964399665.1 uncultured Enterobacterales bacterium
GCTTTAAGGATGAAATTTATACAAAAGGCAGAGGCAGTAGAATTACAGGGAAGAGAGATCTTCCCTGATTTTTTAAGTATGAGATTAAGTGCGGTTACAGCTCCATGATGTCGCGGATAGTAAAGAAGATATCGGTCTGATCGGTAAGACCTGCGACATTGAGGGCACCTGGGCCGTAGGCTGCCACGCGCAGCTGAGATCCTGTGTGGCCTGCGTCATTGATGTCAGAGCTGTTTCCGTAGCTGATACCCATGGGGACACCGTCATAGGTTTCAACCAGCTGCGTAAATCCGGGGCCGTCGGCATCAGGATAGACAATCTGTGTAGCATGAGCATGGTCGGCGGTAACAATAACCAGGGTATTGCCGTCACTTCTTGCAAAGTCCAAAGCTGCCTGTACTGCCTCATCTAAGTCCATGGTTTCACCAAACTGCCCGCAGGGATTGGAGGCGTGAGCCTGCTTGTCTATGGAGGCGCCTTCTACCTGCAGGAAAAATCCCTTTTCATTGACCGAGAGCAAATCAATGGCCTTCTGGGTCATTTCCGCAAGAGTCGGGGTGCTCTCATCACGATCTTTATTAACCTCACACTTGACTACCTCTCCTGAGGCAATACCCCCTATTGAAGCTTGAGGACCCTTAAGGCGCACCGGCATATTACCTTCTGCAAACAGCCCAAGCAGCGGGGATGTCTGATTAGCTTTTCTGACGCTTTGAAGCTGTGCTTTATTTGTCACCAGGGTATAGCCGCGTTCTTCGGCAACTTCAAACAAAGTCTTGCCTTTATCGGTGCCTGCTTTGACTCTCTCATAAAAGGATGCTGCACCGCCGCCTAAAGTTACGTCAGGACGGACATCAAGCAGCTGTTCGGTAATGGAGCCTGCTCCCCCGTTTTCTTTGGCATTAGCAGGGCACCTTTGTGAGACAGCCTCGGGACCGTAGCACTTTCTTTGGGTCACGGAAGCTATCTGAGAGGCCGGGGTGGCGTCCTGAATTTCAGCAGTTGACACATTACCGGTAGCTTTTCCAGCTTTTTTGGCAAGATCCAGCAGAGAATCATGAGCTGTGCCGTAAACATCGACACCGACGGCACCGTTATAAGACTTAACACCGGTGGACCAAGCCGTACCGGAGGCGGCAGAATCCGTTACGTAGTCAGGTTTGTGAGTGTTGGCATCTAATGAGTAGTGCGTGTACTGACCTGTAAATGGCAGGGCATCAAGCCCCTTGAACATTCCAGCAGCGCCGCAGGCATAGTTACGGGCGGCGGTGATTTCACTATCTCCCATGCCATCACCTATTAATAAAATAACATTTTTGGCCTTAGGCTTTTGCGCTAATTTGAGCGCCTGAGCATAGTTGGCTGTGTTATTGCCGCTCAAGCGCCTTGCCCCGCCAAACTTTGTGATGTCCCCAATGGCAGAGCGCTCATACAAGGGGTTGTCTCCTGCTGCTGCAGAAGGAGCAGATGAGCAGGCACATAAGGTAGAAAGTGCACTAACAAGCGATGCTGCCAACAAAGTCTTAGTTAACATATGAAATCCTCACATTAAGAACTAAAAAAGAACTAAGGCTAAGTCTAAAGACGCTTTGTAAAGGGCAATATCACGGCTGTGTAAAGATTGTGAAAAATTACAGGGTTTAGTCTAAAACCTCAAGTAACATGAGCTTCAAGAACTTTTTTGGGAAATGAGCAGATATTTAAAGATTGCTCAACTGTCAAAACTGTGTGGGCTGTCAGTAGCCGCCATACGTTTTTATGAAGAAGAAGGACTGATTGATAAAGCTTCGCGTACCTTAGGCAATCAGCGCTTGTACGAGGAGAGCACAGTTGATAAACTCAGATTTTTACAGTCCTGCCGCTCCATCGGTATGCCTCTGCAATGCATTGAGCGTATCAGCAATTTCTGCCAGGGCAGGTCCGAAGAAGACTTAAGCGGCTTTATTGAAAAGCTCAACGAGTATTTGGATCAAGTCACTCTCATGCAGCAAAACCTCGATAAGATTAAGAACTTCCTGACAATGATCAAAAGTAAGGCGGTTTCACAAGAACAAAAGCCGTAAAACGTCCCCCAATAAGGCGGCAGTTTCTAAGCCTTAATTGGATTGTCTCGATTAAGGCACGTCTTTTCAAGAAATTGCCCTTTAAGCGCCTGTCAACAGGCGTATAAAGAGCCGCCAAATCTATTGGAAACTATGGCAGAAGGTGAGGATAAAGTACGCGCAATTAAAAGGTCTTGGGGTTACAGAAGAGCAGGCGTGGAGGTTAGCAGACACAAGAAAATCTTGCTATTTCATGGCAGTAAGTCACATGAGGGCCTTAGCTTACGAATAAACTTCTACATGACAGGCGATGGTCGTGTTGGCACTCTTAGGTTGAATTTAACATAACACTGCAAAGAGTTGCACGGCAGGTGGTCAGTGGTGTGAAAAAGGGGGCTAGTGCCCCCCTTTCTATCAATTTGGAATTTTTTCCTAAATCCTTATCCTTTCATCAGGTTCGGCAGGAACAAGACGATATCCGGGATAAAGGAGATCAGCATCAGGCAGGTTAACATCACCAAGATGAATGGCACAATTCCCTTTAGGATAGTCTCCATGGGGGAGTCGGAGATCCTGGATGCCACAAAGAGATTAATTCCAAGAGGCGGTGTAATAAAGCCTATTGCCAGGTTACATACCATGATAATGCCGAAATGGATGGGATCCAATCCAATGGCTACGGCCACCGGCAGAAGTATTGGAGCCAGCACCAAAATGGCAGGGGTAGTATCCATGAAGCAGCCTACAATCAAAAGCAGCAGGTTGATTAACAGCAGGATCACTACCGGGCTTTCCGACACGGTCATCATCATTTGAGTTACCATCGCGGGGATCTGCTCAATGGTGATGATCCTGGTAAAGGCCGTGGCGCATCCTAAAATTACCATGGTAGTAGCAGTAGTTGAGCACGAAGTACTAATGGCAGTAAGCAGCTTCTTTAAGGGTAATTCACGGTAGATAAAGGAGCCGCAGACATAGGCATAGACGGCCGCAACGGCAGCAGCTTCTGTTGGGGTAAAGACTCCGGCATAAATACCGCCTAAGATAATAACTGGGTTAACCAGGGCCCATTTTGCCTCCCAGGTTGCAGTCCAGGCCTTTTTGGCATCAAAAGGCTCCTTAGAGCCGGTATAGCCGTGTTTTTTGCTGTACCAGTAAGAGTAGCCGATAAGAGCAAAGCCAATCAACAAGCCGGGGAAGAAGCCACCCATAAACAGAGAAGTAACCGAGGTTCCAGTTGAAACACCGAAAATTACCATGGGTATTGACGGCGGGATGATAACGCCAATGGAACCTGCTGTTGCCACCAAAGCCAGCACAAATGATTTGTCGTAACCTAAGCGCAGCATGGTCGGAATCACCATGGTGCCAATTGCAGCCACAGTTGCAGGCCCTGATCCTGATACTGCCGCAAAGAACATACACACCAAGACGGTAACGATCGCAAGACCACCTGTAATACGGCCGAAGAACACATTACAGACATCAAGGATACGGCGGGATACGCCTCCTGCTCCCATCAGATCGCCTGCGAGAATAAAAAGCGGAATAGCCAGGATGGGGAAGGAATCACAGCTTGTGATCAGCGCCTGGGGGAGTGAGGTTAAACTTAGAGTTCCTCCTACTATCAGAGCGAACATGCTGGCAACGCCAAGGGCAATACCTACAGGAACATTGATGATGAGGAGAACGACTAAAGCAATTAATAGAGTAAGACCTACCATTTCTTATCTTCTCCTACAAATTCTCAACATCCGGTTCTGCCGGATCTTCATATGGATCTTTAAGGTGCTTGATGCGGTAAATAATCGTCTGCACCTGACGTATTGCCGTAAGAAAGAACCCTACGCATGGGGCGGCATAAACAATCCACATGGGAATAAGCATGGCAGGGGACAGTTGTCCTATGGTGTACTGACGCACCACCAAACCCCAGGCAAAATAAACTACTACCAGGGAAAATATCAAAAATACGGTGTCGCCCAGGATCACCACGTAACGTCTCCATGCCCTGGGGAAAAAATACAATCCTGCATCAATCTTGATATGGCGCATTACCTTGGCACCGTAGCTGATACCTATGTAAACCAGCCACACAAACAGGTAGCGGGCTAATTCCTCAGACCAAGACAGTGAAGCCTGCACGACATAGCGCATGAAAACCTGGATGAATAAAACTATCGCTATGATGGACATCAGTGTAATGCAGATGTACATCTCAAGCTTCTCATTCAACAGCTTTAATAATTTCATACTTTTTCTTTTTTAAACCAATGTAAATGAACAAAGCAAAACGCCCCCACTTAAAAAGTGCAGGCTTTCAAGCCGAACTAACTGCACATGGCTTTTTGACAGGTTGACAGGGCTTTTAAATTTGCTGTCATAAGTCTTGTTACCAGCCAAAAGAGCTACGGCATTATGCCATAATCTTCAGCCTTTTGCAGAATCTTATCCTTTACTTGATACCGGTTTTCTGCCGGCCTGAATAAAGCGGCCGTGCGGCCGCTTTATTTTTTGCTTTTTTGTGTGATTAGTAATCACCTTTTAGGATGCGGTCAAGATATTCAGGATGTTCCATCTTGGAGCCGATAAGGTCGTAAACGCCGCCGTCAATTGCAGTCTGGCGCCAGACCTGCTTGTCTTCATCGGTAAGCTCAATAACTTCACAGCCTGCATCCCTGAAGGTTTGCACTGCCCTGTTATTAAGTTCTGTTGCAAACTGACGCTGTGATGATTCAAAAGCAGCTACTGCCTTATCAAGAGCCTGTTGCAGCTCTGGATCCAGGGAATCATAGCGTTCTTTGTTCATATACAGGTAGTGGGGGGTGAATACATGTCCGGTTAAGGATATGTAGTGCTGAATTTCATAGAATTTGTTGGCATCGATAATGG
>CAYNSI010000156.1:0-4920 GCA_964399665.1 uncultured Enterobacterales bacterium
AAGTTTACTTTTAACTGATGACCTCCATTGGCTATTTTGCTACCTTTAAATAATCGGGGACGGCCTTTTCATAGGCAGTTATCTTGTCTTCATGCTCTAAAGTAAGGGCAATGGCGTCAAGACCTTCTAAAAGACAGTGGCGCCGGAAAGGATCAAGATCAAAGGTAAAGTGAAGTGATCCTGTAGTTACGGTCAAATTGACCAAATCAATTTTAATTTTCTGCCCAGGATGTGCCGCAAGCTCATTGAAGATTTGATCTACCTCCTGCTCGGTAAGTTTTACCGTCAAAAGACCGTTTCCTAATGCATTGTTATTAAAGATCACGGCAAATGAAGGGGCGATAACGGCACGGATCCCATAATCGAGCAGGGCCCAGGGGGCGTGCTCCCTTGAAGAGCCGTTTCCAAAATTATCGCGGGCAACCAGGATTGAAGCTCCGGCAAATTCCTTTTTATTTAAATTAAAGTCTGGATTTAAAACGGTTTCTTCATCATCAAGATAACGCCAGTCATGGAACAGGTGGACGCCAAAACCCCGGCGCGAGACTGAGAGCAGAAACTGCTTGGGGATGATTTGATCAGTGTCGATGTTGGCAGAATCAAGAGGAACTGCCACGCCCTCATGTACGACGAATTTTTCCATAGCAGATCCCTCCTTACAAATACTCACGAACATCGGTAAGACATCCTGCTACAGCACAGGCTGCAGCTGATGCTGGACTCATTAAATGGGTTCTGGACCCTTTGCCCTGACGGCCGACAAAGTTACGGTTGGAGGTTGACGCCACCCTGGCACCTGCTGGGGCCCTGTCATCGTTCATGGCAAGACACATGGAGCACCCTGGCAGACGCCATTCAAAACCTGCATCACGGAAGATCTGATCAAGACCTTCGCGTTCTGCCTGCTGTTTAACCCACATCGAGCCGGGTACTGCAAGGGCGATTACCCCTTCTTTTACTTTGCGCCCCTTTAAAACGGCAGCTGCCGCTCTGAAATCCTCAATACGGCCGTTGGTGCAGGATCCTATGAAAACGTAATCAACTTTATAGCCCTTAATGGGGGTGTGAGATTTAATGTCGATGTACTTTAAGGCATCTTCGCAGGATTTTGCGGTTACAGGATCGACAAAATCATCAGGGGAGGGGATCATCCCCGTGATGGCACATTCCTGCCCTGGATTGGTCCCCCAGGTCAGCTGAGGCTCTATTTTTGATGCATCAATGGTGACAATCTTATCAAAAACGGCATCATCGTCGCTTTTTAAGGTTTTCCAAAAGTCTACGGCCTTGTCAAAGTCCGCCCCCTTGGGAGCATACATTCTGCCTCTTAAGTATTCAAAGGTAGTCTCATCGGGGGCTATCATGGCAGCAGTTGCCCCAAATTCAATGGCCATATTAGATAATGTCATGCGCCCTTCCATGGACAGGGCTCTTACCGCCTCGCCGCAGAACTCAACACAATAGCCGGTGCCGCCGGCAGTAGTAAGCTTTCCTATAATGGCCAGGATGAGATCTTTGGCATGACAGCCTTTTTGCAACAGGCCGGTGCACTCAATCTTCATGGTCTTAAGGCGCCCCTGCTTTAAAGTCTGGGTTGCCATGACATGCTCAACTTCTGATGTGCCGATGCCAAAGGCCAATGCCCCGAAGGCCCCGTGAGTTGCAGTATGGGAGTCGCCGCACACTAAGGTGGTGCCGGGCAGGGTAAATCCGGTTTGGGGACCCACAATATGAACGATGCCCTGATTAAGATCCCCTATGGGAAACAGGGTTACCCCAAAAGTCCTGGTATTTTCTATCAGGGTTCGGATCTGCTCCTGCGCCATGGCCGAGGAAGCCTTAATACTAAGATCCTTGGTTGAAATATCATGATCCATGGTGGCTAAAGTCAGATCGGGGCGGCGCAGTTTGCGGTGCGCGATCTCAAGACCGGCAAAGGCCTGGGGTGAGGTCACCTCATGTACCAGGTGTCTGTCAATATACAAGGTAGGCAGTTCGCCTTGCTGCTGGAATACGATATGACTTTCGTAAACCTTTTGATATAAAGTCTTACCCATTTTCACAAAAACTCTTAAATTTCCCGTAATTTTAAAGTTATCAGATCTCCTATCTCCTCAGTTGACAGCGCTTTTTTCGTTTCTGCACTCTCTGGTATTAGATCGACTGTGAGATTTCCCTCAGATAAGGTTTTTTCAACGGCCTGTTCAATGGCCTCTGCCGCCTTATGCTCATTCAGGGAATAACGCAGCATCAGCGCTCCTGAGAGGATTTGGGCAATGGGATTGGCAATATTCTGTCCTGCAATATCGGGGGCAGAGCCTCCTGCAGGCTCATACAAACCGAAGCCTCCGTCTCCTAAGCTTGCAGAGGAGAGCATTCCCATTGAACCTGTGATCATGGCACATTCATCGGAAAGAATGTCCCCGAACATGTTAGAGCACAAAAGGACATCAAATTGTGAGGGATTTTTCACCAGCTGCATGGTGGCATTGTCGATGTAAATATGATTAAGCTCAACATCAGGGTAATCTTTGTGGACTTCCTCCACGACCTCACGCCACAAAATGGAGCTTTGCAGTACATTGGCCTTGTCAACCGAAGTTACTTTATGCCGGCGCAGTCGTGCCGCCTCAAAGGCGGATCTTGCAATGCGCTCTATTTCAAAGCGGTAATAGATCTCAGTATCAAAGGCATGTTCATGCTTTCCACTGCCTTCGCGTCCTTTGGGTTTGCCAAAGTAAATACCTCCGGTAAGCTCGCGCACACAAAGGATGTCAAAACCTTTCATGGCAATATCAGACCTTAAGGGGGATAAGGATTCAAGCCCTTTAAAGATTCTGGCAGGACGGAAATTGCAAAAAAGCCCAAAATGCTTTCTTAAAGGAAGCAGGGCTCCTCTTTCAGGTCTTTGCTCCGGGGGAAGATTATCCCATTTGGGGCCGCCGACAGAGCCAAACAGGATCGCACAGCTGTCCTCACAGGCCTTAAGGGTATCTTCAGGAAGGGGCGTCCCATGCTCGTCTATGGCAGCCCCACCTACTAATTTTTCCTGACACTCAAGGTTAAATCCAAATTTCTTTTGAGCTTCTTGTAAAACTTTAAGGGCCTGGACCATTACTTCAGGACCTATGCCGTCTCCTGGCAGCACTGCAACTTTATAAGATTTCATATCTTAGCTTTTTACTCCTTCTTTTCTTGAGCGATGATTTGGGCTCTGTAGATACTGTTGTAGGCATTTATCAGCGCCAATGCCGAGGCTTCAATAACATCCGTTGACAGCCCTTTGCCATGGTAATGACGATCATTGTATTTAATATCAACGTCAACCTGCCCCTGGGCATTCATGCCGGTGCCTTTGGCATTGATGGAAAATGAGGTAAGCTCACCTCTTATTCCCGTTAATCTCGTTATGCAGTTGAATACCGCATCAATAGGTCCGTTCCCTGTCCCCGATTCGGTTCTTGCTCTTTTGCCAATCTTAATTTTTACGCTGGCAGTGGGGATAACATTTTTGCCTCCTGCAATGACATTCAGGGAATCAAGCTCAAATTGTGTTTCCTCCTCCTCATCTTGGGAGAAGAACAGCAGGGCTTCAAGGTCATAATCAAAGACCTGGCCTTTTCTGTCGGCAAGTTTCAAAAAGCGGGTGTAGACATTGTTCAGGTCATAGGTGCCTTCACGATAGCCTAATTTTTCCAGGCAGGTTTTTATCATATGACGACCTGATCTTGCCGTCATATGCAGATTATTTTCTTTAAATCCTACGGATTCAGGGGTAATGATCTCGTAGGTGCTGCGGTTTTTAAGAATGCCGTCCTGATGAATGCCTGAGCTGTGGGCAAAAGCATTGGACCCTACAATAGGCTTGTGGGAAGGCACTGGTTCATTGGTGATGCCTGCAACAATCTGCGAAGTTCTGGCAATATTTTCGGGTTTAACGTTGGTGTACAGCCCCTTGAGGAAATTTTGTCTGGTTTTAATTGACATTACCACTTCTTCTAAGGGGCAGTTGCCGGCTCTTTCCCCCAGACCGTTAACAGCACATTCTATCTGTCTTGCCCCAAAGCTTAGGGCGGTAAGCGAGTTTGCAGTTGCCATGCCCAAATCATTGTGGCAGTGAACGGAAATTACGGCCTTGTCGATATTGGGAACCCTGTTAAACAAAGACTCAATGATATGGCCGAATTCTAATGGGAAGGTATATCCTACCGTGTCTGGGATATTGATAGTAGAAGCCCCGGCATTGATGGCAGCCTCAACAATGCGGCAGATATGATCAATGGGGGTACGTCCTGCATCCTCGCAGGAAAATTCCACATCATCAGTATAGTTTCTGGCTTTTTTAACCGAGGATACAGCCATATCCAAAATATCGTCAAAGCCTTTTTTAAGCTTTTCCTGAACGTGAATATCGGAAGTTGCTATAAAGGTGTGGATCCTAAAATGGTCAAGGCCCAAAAAAGCTTCATGACAGGCATCGATATCTTTTTCCACGCAGCGGGCAAGGCCGCAGACCGTAGAATTTTTCAGGGATTGACCTATAGTGCGGCAGGATTCCAGATCTCCTGGAGATGAGATGGGAAAGCCCGCTTCAATAACATCAACTCCCAGCTGCTCTAATGCCAGGGCTATCTGTAATTTTTGGCGCGGACTTAATGAAGCCTGCAGCGCCTGCTCACCATCACGGAGGGTGGTGTCAAAAATAATGACGCAATTTTTATCTTTAGGCATTTTAGATCTTCCAAATTAAAAAAGAAGCCCTTTAAGGCGCGGGCAATTATCGAAAAAGTCCTTTACGACTTGATTTTGCTAAAAGTTTTAAAAAAGTACTTTTATAAGTCATCTAAGAACTAAAACCAAAAATATGGACTCATGTTAATTCTGCTTAAATTGCAAGTCAATGGATTTTTTCAAAACAGT
>CAYNSI010000157.1:0-4876 GCA_964399665.1 uncultured Enterobacterales bacterium
GGGGCTGTGGTGGAAAAAGCGAGAATCCCCCGCCTTTAGGCATGGGGAGTGTCAAGACTTGGTTTTGGCGGTGGCTTTATGTCTATAAAACTTCCTGTTCGTGCAGAAGGTAAAATCCTCTCTTCCCTCCATCGCATCCATGGTACTTTTCCAAGTGCCATGCGCAGGCTGGGTGAATACATCATTAATCACCCCCAGGAGGTGGTTGGGGCCAATATTGCAGATATTGCAAAGGAGGCCCAGGTAGGGGAGGCTACGGTAGTCAGACTGTCGCGCAATCTGGGGTTTTCAGGATTTCAGGAGTTTAAGATAGCCCTGGCCATTGAGGTTGCCGACAATAAAAGAAATGATGAGTCACTTCTTGACAGTCACGTTCTTGAAGATGATCCCCCCGAGGTTTTGGGACGAAAGATTGCCCGCTCCATGACTGATGCGGTACATGAAAATATAGAGTTTTTTGATCCCAGGATGGCTGTTAAGGTCACTAAGGCAATCTACAATGCTGATAAGGTCTTTATAATGGGCATGGGAAATTCCGGTCTTTGTGCCTCCTACCTTAAAAATAAGCTCAGCCGTATCGGGATCAATGCCGGCTTTGAGGAAAGCACCCATTTTATGTACACCCAGGCTTCGCTGTTAAAGCCTGGTGACGTTGCCATTGCGATTTCCCAAAAAGGTGAAGGCCTTGAGACCAGGAAAGCTTTTCAAATTGCCAAGGATGCAGGAGCATTGTGTGTTGCCATAACTCACAACAGGGGTTCTTCCCTGGCATCCGATGCTGACTGCGTATTCTATTCAGGAAACCGGGCAGGATTTTTGCAAACTGACTCATTAGGGACCATGTCGGCCCAGCTTCATATCTGCGAAATTATATACATTATGGTAATTCAGCAAAATATGTCACGTGCTGTAAAGACTAAGCAGATCTCCCTTAAGGCCTTGGAGTTTACCGTCAGAAACTAAAGTATAGGATGAGGGCATAAGCGGCCCTCAAACATGGATTTAATCTCAAAACTTCCGAGTCCTTCCTGATGTTAAAAATTAAAGTTGTCAGGGTCGGAACCAAAACGCTTATTTTGATTCAAGGTTTGGATGGCAATGAGCTCATCATCATGAAGCTTGATATCAAATACGGCAAAATTTTCTTCAATGCGCTGTTTATTAGCTGACTTTGGAATAACAATGATGTTACGGTTAAGCTGCCAGGCAATAAGGATCTGCGCTGCGCTTTTTTGATGATTAGCGGCAATTTTTTTAATCACAGGATCTTCTAACAGCGCGCCTTGCGATCTTGCCCCTCCCAGGGGGGACCAGGCTTCCATTGCTATTTGATGGCGGCGGCATTCATCAAACAGGGGGCTTTGGTTTAAATAAGGATGGCACTCAACCTGATTGACGGCAGGATCCACCCCTGTTGCCATGCGGATGTCATTAAGATGATGGGCATGAAAGTTTGAAACCCCGACAGATTTTATCAGGCCTTCTTCCTTTAGTTTGAGCATTTCCTGATAGGCCTTGACGTAGCCTTCTGCAGGCCAGTGAATTAAGTAAAGATCTATGTAGTCAAGGTCAAGCCTTTTTAAGGACATCTCAAGGGCAGCTCTGGTATTGCCGCTTCTTACATCGGCGTTCCAAAGTTTGGTGGTGACAAAAATGTCTTCCCTTTTGACACCCGAGGCCTTGATGCCTCTTCCGGTCTCCTGCTCATTGTTGTAAATCATGGCAGTATCAATATGTTCATAGCCATGGTTAAGGGCATGGGCGACGGCCTGCTCCGTTTCTTCAGGTTTTGCCAAAAAGACTCCCAGACCAAGCATGGGGATCTTATGTCCGTCATTTAGGGTAAGGGTCTTGGTTTTAAACATGAATTACTCCTGTAATGCTTATGGACGACAAATCAATAATCAAGCCTTCTTTGAGCTGCCTTAAGGCAGATATTACCTGTTCGGGCGGTCACTGTTAAGATAACATCCCAGGACCTTAAGATATTCAGTTATGGATTTTAGCGAATCCAAAATTTTCTGCATCTTAGGAGAATTTAAATTGGCCTCCACATCGGCAAAGAAAATTTCCTCCCAAATCTCGCCTGATGAACTTTCGCGCGGGCGTGAGTGCAGTTTAGTAAGATTAATGCCTTCCCTGTAAAAAGCATTGAGCACGGCAACCAAAGATCCCGGCTGATATTTTTTCACAGAAAAGATAAGCGAGGTTTTAGCCTTCAGGCCTTCAGGAACTGTGACGGGGATCAGGGACAATACTACAAAACGGGTATAGTTGTTCTTGTGATTGGCAATATCTTGTTTAAGTGAAATAAGATTGAATAAATGCGCCGAGTCCCTGGATGCTATGGCAGCTGCCTTAGGATCCTGAAGCTGTGCTACTTGTGCCATGGCTTCTGAGGTAGAACTTACATAATGGATTTTGGCATGCCCTAAGGCTTTGGCAATAAAGTCCGAGCACTGACTTACAGGCTGGGGATGACTGTAAAGGTCGGTTATCTCATGAAGGGGAACTTCCTTGATCCCTAAAATGGAGTGATCAATAGGAAGAAAAAGCTCTCCTGTAAGATATGCATTGGTATTGGAAATTAAATCCAAAACCTCATTGATGCTTCCTGATGAGGAGTTTTCAATGGGAACAATGGCATACTCAGTGTGTCCTTGTTCTACCATGGCAATAATTTCCTGAAAGCTTTCACAGCCTGCCATGCGCACCCTGCCTTTGAAATTCCCTGTGTACAGAGAGGCAGCCAGGTGTGAGTAGGTTCCGATCTGCTTGCCCAGGTAGGCAATGGAAGTATCCCTTTGTAAGGAGCTGTTTTTTAACTTTTCTAAAATATAGCTTTGTTCATGGGAAACGGTGTGTGACATTAGGGTCTTGAAGAGGTCTAAGACCATCAATGAAGAGATCCCCTCCTGATGCCCAAGCTTTATAAGCTCCGCTAATTTCTGACTTTCACGGGTTTTATCTACTATGTCCTGATTATGGGCAATTTTGTATTCAGCGATGTCATCTGCCACCAAAAGGCGCTCTTTGACAAGTCTTAGAATCTCATGATCTATGCGATCGATTTCTATGCGGCAGTCTTTAAGATCTCTCATGATGCACCATTTAGTTAAGTTGCCCGGGGTTATCATTCAATTGCAAAAAAAACCGCGCCTGTGCGCGGTTTTTCTCTGATATTAGTATTACTCGCGGCGTGAGAGCAGCTTTAAGATTTCAATATAGAGCCAGCAAATAGTTACCAGCAGCGAAAAGGCATTGAAATACTCAAAGTGCTTTGGAAGCCCCTGCTCTACACTTAATTGAATGCTTTCAAAATCAAGTACCAGATTAAAGGCTGCGATAGTGCACACCAAAAGGGAGATTCCTATTGCCAGGCCTCCGGTAGTAGGCAGCAGGGACATGCCGAGGAAATTAGCAAGAATATTTAAGAGGTAAAGCACCAGAACACCTGCTGTGGCTCCTGTAACTATGGAGCGGAACCTTGCAGTAGGAACTATAATCTTAAATTTCCACAGTACCAGCATGGTCAGAACTACCGCAAAGGTGGCCATAACCGCTGTTGAAACAATCCCCGGATACCGTAATTCAAAATAGGATGACAATGTCCCCAGGGCAGCACCTTCGGTTACTGCATACAAAGGAGCGGTTATAGGAGCTGTGTGGGGTTTGAAAATGGTGAAGAAGGCTACGATTACAGCGGCTATCAGGGAGCCGTACATTAAAGTTGTCGGGACTGCCCCATAGGTGAACATATAGTAGAAGCTATAGTTCATTGCACCATAGCCTACAATCATGGTGATAAGGATAAGAACTATGGATTTAGTCGTGGTCCCGCTTAGGGTGGCAGCATTTGCAAGGCCGCCGAAATTTAAAGAGCCGGCCTGATTTAACACTACCGAAAGGGCAGGATTAGTGGTCGAACGCATGGTCTGTATTTCACCTCGTTAATAGAAAGATAATGACCCTATCATATCCTAAAAAGCATCCTTGCTTTAGCACAAATTGCGATTTTTATTGCCAAAAGGAGGAAAAGGTCCTAAGAGGCATTAGGCGGCAGATTGATTTTAGACAAAGAATCGCACTATTTGTGTTGTGGCAGCATAGGCTGTTCTTTTTAGTATCAGGTTTTTGTGTGCTCAAGCTTGGGTACCATCTTACGGGCGAAAGGCCCCCCAAACTGCGACGAACTTACGTCATTTTGGGAAAAGTAAGTTTCAAAAACTTGCGAGGAATACTTTTGTATGGGAGGTTAAGGTCTTAAAGATCAAAAAGTTAAGATTGCATTTTTCGATAACGTCTTCCAGTGAGGAAGGCTGTCTCTTTCATATAATCGCCCATAGCAGCTGCAGCCTTTTTCTATGTGCCCTGGAATTGAGATAAATAGAAAAAACTTAAAATCAACGCATTAAGCTGGATGTATAGGCTGTTTATGCAATTTTTAGGATCTAAAACAGTAAAAGAGGTGTAATCCTACAGTTACTAGGCCGCAAGGCATGATGAACTCTTATGTTGAATCCAACATAAGCAACCTGCAACTGCTGCTCTGCCTGCCGGCATGCTGCCTTTAAGCAGGATGATGGAGCGTAAGAGCCCTTGTCCGTGCTATGATAAAACCTGAAATCTAAGGGGATTATTATGACGATACCTGCTCAAACCTTATTGAGAGCGGCCTTGCCGGTAGGCCTTGTGGACTTTGACGATATAATTGATGACAAGCTGCTGTATATCGATAAGACTGACTTAGTAGCACAGATTGCAGCGCTGAGAGGTATTTTCTTTTTATCCCGCCCCCGCCGCTTTGGTAAAACACTCCTCGTTTCCACCTTCTATGAGCTCTTTGCCTGCGGCACAGAAAGATTTAAAGGCCTTA
>CAYNSI010000158.1:0-4811 GCA_964399665.1 uncultured Enterobacterales bacterium
GCAGGCGTCTTCCCTTCCGGGCAGGCGCCTGTCAGGTTTTTCGGGCGACAACCTATGATTGGTTCGTAGCAGGTCGGTATACACGTCCTTCAAAACCTTGGTGCTATTAGCGAAGACAGCTGTACCAATGTCAGTGATCACCAAGGCGGTCATATGCGATTTCCTGCTAAACTGTAGCCTGATATTGTAGAGAAAGCGCTTGTCCTTTTACGCCCCGGGAAAACAGAACAGGCAGCAAGCAGCATTCTCGGTATAAGCACCAGTTGAGTATCTTCATAAGAAGATCGTAAAGGTTATGACCTCACCTTGTTTTTGTTTTCTGTCTTACCTCAAACCTTGGCAGCCAACGTTCTTGCCCTGATGCAGCAAAAAACAAGATCCATGTTCTGGTGGCAGTAGATGAAAACAGGCATCCTGTAGAGGGCCTTTAACCAGTATGACATGCTGCAGGCAGAACTTATATAGAGAAATTTGGTAAAAATCGTGGCAGATGGCCTTTTGAGCCCTTAAAATAGGCAGCAAGGCCAAAATCTCAGGACTTTTTTAATTGAATGACAAGATCAGTCTGCCGGGTACCGGCAGGCTCTTAACTGGTTTTAGGTGATGGGTCAATGTACGGCAGTGATGATTTAAAGGAAGATAACAGAGGAATGCAGGGGAGCATGGTCAAATATGATGTCAAGGCCCTGGTTCAGCCGGGATCTAATCTTGAAAGCACGGTAGTTGATACCTGTTATGGTCCCGTTGGTGCGTTGTTATTTAAAAGGCTTGCTGCCGTAAAGCTGGTCGCCCTTGATGTTGATGGCACTTTAACCGACGGGGGAATTTATCTTGATGCTGGGGATGGTGAGTACAAGAAGTTTAATACCAGGGATGGCCTTGGGATCTCCTGTGCCATAAAGCGCGGTCTTTTAGTCTGCGTTATTACGGGGCGCAGCTCCAATCTTACCAAAAGAAGAATGGATGAGGTAGGAATTGAGATACTCCTGCAGGGACAGACCGACAAAAAGAAAGCCCTTGAGAAAGTTATGAGGGAGCATAATCTTAAAAAAGATGAGGTTGCCGCCTTCGGAGATGATCTAAATGATGAGCCGATGTTTGCAGCAGCCGGGATCAGAGGAACTCCGAATGATGCCCATCCCTATATGAAGAAAATTGCCGATATTGTGGTAACAAGAAAGGGCGGCCACGGCGCTGTCAGGGAATTTATCGATCTTATTTTGATGAGTCAGGACAAACTCCCTCTTACAGGAGGGCCTTTTTAAATGGGCGTTACGCTGCGCTCCATAATCCTGGCAGGATGTTTTATCATCATTGCCGCAATTGCCTACAGGGTGTCATTACATTTTCTGCCAAAAGCCGATGATGAGGTTTTGCTTAAGTATCCTACTTTTGTTGCCGAAGGTTTTCACGGGGAAAATTACAATGCCCAGGGAAGGCTTACTGCCGAGATTGCCTCGGATCATGTGGAATATTTCAGGCACAAAAATCTTGTCACCATGGAGGAGCCTTTGGGGATCTGGTATGACCTTCAAGATGATGGCAGCAACAATCGTTGGCAAATAACGGCAGAATACGGGACCTATGATATAGACACTAAGGCGGTGCTTGAGGGCAGGGTTACTGCAGTGCCTCTCCATGAGGAGGCGCAGGTACAGAAGATCACTACGGAAAAGTTAACTTATGATCTGCTCTCCAATACCGTTCTCACCGACCTTTTGGTAGAAATAGAAGGCCGTAACTTCACCAACAGCGGCGTCGGCCTTGAGGCAGACTTGACAGACAGGATCGTCACGATAAAAGGAGGGACTCATGCGCGCTACTTCCCTAATCCTTAGTTTGGGCATCACTTTTTTTGCAGCCTTTGAGCCTGCAAATGCCCTGCAAAGCGATTATGAACAGCCCATCAATGTAGTGTCGCAGGAGCAGATGGCAGATCTTAAGGCCAATAAAATGGTCTTTGAAGGAAATGTTGAGGCCACTCAGGGCACTATGAAGATAGTCGCAGACAAGGTGGAAGTGGAGCGCTCTGACAGCGGGCAGTTAAAGTCCATCATCGCCTACGGTAATCCTGTCACCTTTGAACAGACCCTGGACAATGGCAAGCCTATTCATACCAGTTCCCGTACCTTAAGCTATTTTCCTGGAGAGAGTCTGGTAATCATCTCCGGCGGCGCTACCATATGGCAGGGAGAGTCCAGAATGACGGGGGAGCGGATTGAATACAACATTCAAACCCAGAGGATGAGAGCCGAAAATCAGCGCTCCCAGGGAGGCAGAGTGTCCAGCACTTTTGTTCCTGCAGAACTTAGAGAAAGCAGGGGTCAATAGTTTATGAATACCCTCAAAGCCTGCCATCTTAAAAAATCCTATAAAAAGCGGGTCGTAGTTCATGATGTCAGCATGGAGATAAAAAGCGGCTCCGTAGTAGGTCTTTTGGGCCCTAACGGTGCCGGTAAAACCACCTCCTTTTACATGATAGTGGGGATCATCAATACTGAGCAGGGGCAGGTTTTGTTAAATGATCAGGACATTACGATGATGCCCATGCATAAAAGGGCCAGAGCGGGTCTTGGTTATCTTCCCCAGGAAAACTCCATTTTCAGAAAACTTTCCGTAGAGGACAATTTAAAAGGTGTGCTGCAGCTTATTCCCTCATTGAGCAGGGGAGAGATTGAGTCACGGGTGGATGAGCTTTTGGAGGAGTTTTCGATAACCTCTTTGCGCAAAAACATTGGGATGAGCTTATCAGGAGGCGAAAGGCGCCGGGTTGAAATTGCAAGAGCCCTGGCAGCAGATCCTAAGTTCATTCTGCTTGATGAGCCTTTTGCTGGAGTAGATCCCATCTCGGTAAATGAAATTAAAGGTATTATCCACCACCTAAGAGATCGCGGCATAGGGGTACTGATTACCGATCATAATGTACGTGAGACCCTCGATGTTTGTGAGCGTGCCTACATCGTCAATGCCGGGGAGATCATCGCAGAAGGCACAGCAGATGATATTTTGGGCAATGAGAAGGTCAAGAATGTCTATCTTGGTGAAGGTTTTTCCATGTAGCAGCGTTTTTAGGCTTTTGATCCCGTAAAGATCTTGTTTTTGGAAAGAATTTGTTGCCCCACAGGGCATAACATGGCACAGTATGCGGGAAGAGTCAAACGTGGAGAGAACATAATACCATGGCAGGTTTAAAGGGAGCCTTGCAGTTACGGCAGGTTCAGTCACAGTCGCTTACCATGACCCCGCAGCTGCAGCAGGCTATCAGGCTTTTGCAGCTTTCTGCCATGGAACTGCGCCAGGAGATCTCTTTAAACCTGGAGCAAAACCCCTTGCTGGAGATCAATGAGGATGCCCTAAGCTCAGGGATGGAATCCTTGGATGCTATGATGGAGGAAACCAGAAGCGAGGAGGAAATTTTTGATCCCTTTGATAATGACAGCTCCATAAATAATAATGCCGACATCTCCTTGTCAAACGTGGTAGAGGTAAGTGAAGACGGCAGCCATGCCCATGATATTCTCTCAAACATCAATGAAGAAGGACGTCTTTCGGAAAATGTCCGTATCAGGGAACTTTCGGCTGATGCTCCTTCAAGAAAGAAAAGCAGCTCCTCCTTTAGCGCGGACGATTTCTCCCTATATGAAGGAGAGACCTCGGTAACCTTACAGGATCATTTAATGTGGCAGCTTGAGCTGTCCCCCTTAAGCGGGGCAGATAGGGCAGTTGCAGAGACCATAATTGACGGCATCGATGAGTCAGGGTATCTGACGGAGTCAGTAGAGGACATTCAGGCAGCAGTTACGAATGCCGGCTTTGATGTGCAGGAGGAGGATATCCTGGCGGTATTAAAAATTGTCCAGCATTACGATCCTCTCGGGGTAGGATCCCGTTCGGTACAGGAATGCCTGTTAATTCAATTAAATGAGCTGCCTTGTGATACCGAATATTTAAAAGAAGCCAAAAAAGTTGTCAAAGACTATATGAGGGAGCTTTCCAACCGCGATTTTCGGGGTTTATGCCAAAAGCTTTCAGTAAAAGAGCAGGTTCTCAAGAAGATCCTCGATCTTATTACCTCCCTAAAACCCAGGCCAGGGCACGGGGTAATCAAGGAAAAATCAGATTTTGTGATCCCTGATGTTTTGGTTTTTAAAAGGGATGACGGCACCTGGGGGGTGGAACTTAATCCCAATGCCGTGCCCTCCATCCGCTTAAATGAGCATTACCGCTCTATGGTTAATTCGGCCCGCACCGAACAGGAAAGACAATTTTTCAAGTCACATCTTCAGGATGCCAACTGGTTTTTAACAAGCTTAAACAAGCGCAATGAAACGTTGCTGAAAGTAGCCCAATGCATTGTAGATCATCAACAGGATTTTCTAAATGAAGGTGAAACGGCCATGCATCCTTTGATTCTAAATGACATTGCGGTGGAAGTTTCATTGCACGAATCCACCATATCAAGGGTTACCACGGAAAAATATCTTCATACCCCAAGGGGAACCTTTGAGCTGCGCTTTTTCTTTTCAAGCCATGTCAGTACCGATGACGGCGGCACGGCATCAGCAACGGCGATAAGAGCCAGGATAAAGGAGCTGGTGTCACAGGAAAACCCAAGAAAACCCTTATCAGACAACGCCATTGCCGACAAGCTGCAGGAGCAGGGGATCATGGTGGCAAGAAGAACTATTGCCAAATACCGCGAATCCTTGGGGATTGGATCTTCCTCGCAAAGAAAGCGCCTGGTATGAAGATCCTAATTTTAGGCTCTTGCAGAACATAAGGAGACTGCAGTAAGACACTTTTGTTGAATT
>CAYNSI010000159.1:0-4714 GCA_964399665.1 uncultured Enterobacterales bacterium
ATCCGAAAGGATCAATCGCTCCCTTGCGAATACCACAAATCTAAATAGAAGCAGCCATTACTCTAACATGTACAGCAAAGATAAAGCTGACATGTAAGCAGAGGCTGCGACAACAAAAAGGGGGTTAAATTATGCCACAGATCTGGTAAATCTTGACACCAGATATTTTGACACTCCCCACGCCTAAAGGCAGGGGATCCTCGCTTCTCCCACCACAGCCCCCTGCTTTGTGCTTCAGAAGGTCTTACATGATGTCAACGAGCGGGTATTCGGGTCTGTCCTTACCTATGAGAAAATAGCTGCAGCATATAGATATCTGCCGCAAACAAAAACATCTCCTGCTTGCGTAGGAGGGGTTTATATCCCCATCGCTAAAGCAAGAGGTTTTACACCGCATTTGATAAAACTTTTTTACGGTCTTAAATCCCAAAGAGCCGACTGTTGGTGAACCTAGGTTCGGTCACAGTTCAGGAATTTTTTACCTTTGTTTTGACCCCGTCTTCTGCAGCATACAAAACCACCTCGCAGCCGCGCCTTGCAAAAAGCCCTACAGTTACCACTCCAGGGATGGCATTGATAGCATCCTCACAGGTGAGAGGATCGGGGATTATAAAATTATGAAGGTCCAAAATTTCACAGCCGTTGTCGGTTATACACCCTTGACGCAGCACGGGCTCGGCCCCCATGCTTTTTAAGGTTCTTGATACCTGTACCCTTGCCATGGGAATTACTTCAACAGGAAGAGGAAACTTTCCCAAAGTATCCACAAGCTTTGACTTATCCACAATGCAGATGAATTTTTCTGCCATAGAAGCCAGGATCTTCTCGCGGGTAAGGCAGGCCCCGCCTCCTTTGATCATCATAAAGTCGGGGTTGACCTCATCGGCACCGTCTATATAACACTCATAAGGCTCACATTCATTGGGATCCAATACCCTGACCCCTGCTGCCTCAAGAAGCTGCGTGGTTTTGTTGGAACTTGATACTGCAGCCTCCACTTTTATCTTATATTTGGCTATAGCTTCAATGAATTTAACCACGGTAGAGCCTGAACCCACCCCCAAAATTCCGCTTTTGGGAATGTAGTCAAGTGCCGCCTCTGCCACCATCTTTTTTAGTTCATCCTGGTTCATGATAAAACCCCTTCTACTTAAGAGTTATTCTGGCAAAACGTCTTTTGCCAACTTGAACAACATGTTCACCTGATGTTAAAACCTCATCCTTTGAGACTATAAGACTGCCGTCCACTTTAACCGCCTTTTGTTTTATCATCCTTAAGGCCTCTGAGGTGGAACTGCATAAGGCAGCATCCTTTAAAAGATTGGCAATGGGGGCATTTTCCAGAGTAACTTCGGGCATATCATCAGGCAAGGCACCCTTTGAAAATTGAGAAACAAAATCGGCAGCAGCCCTGTCAGCCTCATCCATACCGTGGTATCGAGCCACAATTTCACGCCCCAGCTCAATTTTGGCATCACGCGGGTTTAATAAACCCAAAGAACAGTTTTGTTTAAGCTCTTCTATTTGATTTACCTGCTTAAAAGACAGCAGATCATAATAATCCCACATCAGATCATCGGATATGCTCATAATCTTACCGAACATATCAAGAGGCTTATCATCAACGCCTATGTAATTTCCGGCACTTTTTGACATCTTCTTAACCCCGTCCAGGCCTACCAGAAGGGGCATCATCAATACCACCTGAGGTTCTATACCTTCATCTTTTTGCAGCTCCCTGCCCATCAGCAGATTGAATTTCTGATCGGTGCCGCCAAGCTCAATATCAGATTTTAAGGCCACTGAATCATAGCCCTGAAATAAAGGATACAAAAACTCATGAATGGCAATGGGCAGCCCTGATTGATAGCGCTTGGTAAAATCCTCGCGCTCGAGCATACGGGCTACGGTAAGCTTTGAGGCCAGGCGGATAGTGCCTTCCGTGCCCAGTCTTCCCAACCACTCGGAGTTATAGCAGATTTTGGTTTTTGATTTATCAAGTATCTTAAAAGCCTGGCTGGCATAGGTCCCTGCATTATTGAGGATCTCCTCACGGGTTAACTGGGGTCTGGTGGCATTCCTGCCTGAAGGATCTCCGACCAGGGCGGTAAAATCCCCGATAATAAGCACTACCTCGTGCCCAAGCTCCTGAAAAGTGCGCAGCTTGTTTAGGATCACCGTATGGCCAAGATGAATGTCAGGTGCCGTAGGGTCCATCCCCAATTTGACTCTAAGCTTGCGCCCTGATTCAAGTTTCTTTTTTAATTCCTCAACGGGAATAACTTCTTCGGTTCCCCTTAAGATCTCTTTCAAGGCCGTGCTGATATCGGTCATTTCAATCCTCTGTCCTAGTACAGCTTTATATTTACTGCCGTAAAAATTTGGTGCCATGATTATACATCACAACCAGACCCGCCCCTAAGGCACCAGGGCAGGCCCAATTCATCACTGCGTGAAAACTTTATGCACAAGAATCAGGCTTATTAAACACCAGGGCACGTTCTTCTTGTGACAACACCCTGTATTCACCTGGCCCTAAAGACTCATCCAAAGTCAACCCCCCGATGGCAGTACGCTTAAGGTCAATTACCTTAAGGCCGCACAGTTCAAAAAGTCTTTTTACCTCGTGGTAACGCCCTTCAGTGACGGTGACTTTTCCCAAATCAGACTCAATAATCTCAAGTACTGCCGGGCAGTAGGGCTTAAGTTCCTCTGGATGCCTAAGTCCTGAAGCAAATTTTGCGATGGTATCAAAGGCTATTTTCCCATCGCATCTTGCAAGATAGGTTTTGGTAATTTTCTTGACAGGTGAAGTTATCTCATGGGAGAAGGCCCCATCGTCAGTCAGGATCACAAGTCCTGTGGCATCAAGATCCAGTCTGCCGGCTGCATGGAGTTTTTCCCAATGGATCTCCTCAAAAAACAATTCTCCCAAGGCATGATGCCGCCCATCTTTTTTGGCGCAGACATAACCTTTGGGCTTGTTGAGCATAAAGTAGCGCTTACTGTCAGCATCAAGCGCCCTTACCTCAAGGCTTTCTTCTATGGTAATAAGAGAGTTTTCGGATACTTTGGCATCAGGCAGGCTGACAATGATCCCGTCAACTTTTAAGCCTCCTTTCCTTATTATAAGGCGGGCCTGCTTTCTTGACAGTCCGGTAAACCTGCTGACTAATTTATCAAGACGGGTGCCGTCTGCCATCAGTTTGTAAATTTTTTCAGGACCAAGGAAGCATTGGTGCCGCCAAAGCCGAAGCTGTTGCTCATGACACAATTAAGCTCAGCTTTTCTGGTACTGGTTACGATGTCAAATCCCAAAGCCTTGTCATCAAGGGTGGTAATATTTATCGAAGGGGCTATAAAACCATGCTGCATCATTAAAATTGAGTATATAGCCTCATTAACCCCGGCAGCCCCCAAGGCATGTCCTGTCATGGACTTGGTAGAGGAAACAGGGGGTACCTTGGTGCCGAAAACTTCCCTGACTGCCTCAAGCTCCTTAAGATCTCCTAATACCGTGGCAGTGCCGTGGGTGTTGATATAGTCTACAGGAACATTAATGCCTTTTAGGGCCTGCTTCATACAGCGCACTGCGCCCTCCCCCGAGGGGGCAACCATATCGGCACCGTCCGATGTAGCCCCATAGCCTGCAATTTCAGCTAAAATCTTTGCTCCACGAGCTTTGGCATGCTCCAATTCCTCAACTACTACAATACCCCCTCCTGCTGCGATAACAAAACCGTCGCGGCTGGCATCATAGGGTCTTGAAGCCTGCTGCGGCCTGTCATTGTAGGAGGTTGACAAAGCCCCCATCCCGTCAAAGAGGCAGGCAATGGTCCAGTCTGCAGCCTCGCCGCCTCCTGCAAAGATCACATCGTGACGTCCCAGCATGATCTCATCGCAGGCTGCCCCTATACAATGAGCCGAGGTGGCACAGGCCGAACTTACCGAATAGGAAACTCCCTTGATCTTAAAGGGGGTGGCCAAACAGGCTGAGGTAGTTGAACTCATGGCCTTGGTGACTGCATAGGGGCCGATGCGCTTGACTCCCTTATCCCGCAGAATATCACAGGACTCCATGGTAGTTTTGGTAGATCCACCTCCTGATCCTACTATAAGACCGGTGCGCTCATTGGAAACCTCATGTTCTTCCAGGCCTGCATCAGCCACGGCCTCCTTCATAGCGACATAGGCATAGCCTGCCGCCTCTCCCATAAAGCGCAGATCCCGTCTGTCCACGACTTCTTTAAGATCAAGATCTACCATGCCTGATACCTGAGAGCGCATCCCAAGGGCAACAAAATCGGGCTCTGAAACAATCCCAGAGCGGCCTTCCTGCAATGCCTGCAGGACCACTTCCTGACCCACTCCTATGCTTGAGACAATTCCCATGCCGGTGATCACCGCTCTGCGCATTGCCATAACAATCAATCTCCCTGCAAACTTAAGAGGCAGTCTTACAAATCATACATCACGTCAGGATCTACCAAGATCCTTGGGTCATTAAAAAATTAATCTGAGTATAACACGATTGCAACGGTGCAAATTATGCTTTTGAAGCTTTGCGGCAACGGCAACATTGTTAGAAAGGATTCTGCTCATCTCTTTATCAGATTGCTTCAGGATGTTCCTCTAAGAATGACAGTATAATTTGCTGTTGTTCCGTGAGGTTTTGTAGGATCTTTTGGGCAGTCTTTTGGGCAGTCTTTTGGGC
>CAYNSI010000160.1:0-4651 GCA_964399665.1 uncultured Enterobacterales bacterium
CGCCTGACCAAATAAAACCACTACTTATTATGCGGTTTATAGGCCAAACTAGATCACTCATTTTATGCAGAATCCAGGCAAGAAGTTTGCTTGTGGTATCTGAACTCAGTTTGCAAAGTCTGACGCGAAATCTTGATAAAGACGGCGAAAAGATGGAGGAATCTTGCAAAGAAGCCGCGTAGTGGTCTGAGTTGATTGCGATACATTATAGAGCTTACGGCCTCAAAGGGCCATGCAAAACAACCCAGACCTGAGACGATTGTATAACAAAGTTTGCGCACAAATAGTGACAGCTGTCAAAAAATCAAGCTGCCCTTAACTTAAGTTGAATTCAAGATAAAATTTCATCAAGAATCAACCGATTGATGTCAAGAGGCTTTATTACAAGCGGCCTAAGAAATTACCAGATCTTCCTGGGACTTTACCAAATCATCGAGCTGTTTTAACTGTTTTAAAAAAGGCTCCAAAAGCCCAAGAGGAAGTGCTGAGGGGCCGTCGCATTTTGCCTTGTCAGGCTCCGGATGAGTTTCCAGAAATATTGCAGCAAGCTTTACCCCAACCCCTGCTTTTGCAAGTTCCAATACCTGCGAACGCCTGCCACCTGAAGCTTTGGCATCAGCTTCCCGGCACTGCAGGGAATGGGTGACATCAAAGACTATGGGGGCATCACCTGACACTTTTTTCATAACCCCGATACCCAGCATGTCCACAATCAGGTTGTCATAACCAAATTGAGTGCCTCTTTCACACAAAAGCACCTTGTCATTGCCGGCTTGGACAAATTTCTCCAAAATATTCCCCACCTGCTGGGGAGCCATAAATTGAGGTTTCTTGACATTAATAACCCTGCCTGTTGCTGCCATGGCAGTGATTAGATCAGTTTGTCTTGCCAAAAAAGCCGGAAGCTGCAGAATATCTACAAAAGGAGCTGCCTCTGCGCATTGATAAGGCTCATGAACATCGGTAATTATGGGTGTATTGAAGTTTTCCTTAAGCTTTTTGAAAACAGCCATTCCCTTTTTAAGCCCCACTCCTCTGTAGGAGAACAGTGAAGAGCGGTTTGCCTTGTCAAAGCTTGCCTTGAACACAAAGCTCATACCCAATTTTGAAGTTACCTGCAAAAAGCGCTCACAAGTGTAGGCTGCCAAATCGTAATCCTCAAGGACATTCAAGCCGCCGATTACCACAAGGGGCCTGTCATTGCCAAATTCAATCTGCCCTAATTTGACTACCTGTGACATCTTAAATATTCCTCAGTTTTTAACGCCTTAACTCTATTTACAGAAACAATCCTTTGGTAACCCTCTCATTACCGCCAAAATCTTTGAGGGTCACAATCTTACTAAAACCTGCGGCCCCAAAAAGCTCCCTTACAGCCTCACCTTGATTAAACCCATGCTCTGTCATAAGTGAGCCGCCTTCTTTTAGATACAAAGGTGCACCTGAAATTACCGTCTTAAGATCAGCAAAACCATTGTCATCTGAGACCAGGGCATGATAGGGCTCAAAGTTAAGACCGTTTTTTTGAAGATGAGGGTCAAGAGGGCTTATATAAGGCGGGTTTGATACGATAAGATCAAAAAGCTCTCCTTCCTTTACCGCTTCGTACCAGGATCCTAATCTAAAGTCTATTTCAAGATCATTTGCCTTGGCATTGTATGTGGCCGTCTGCAAAGTTTTAGGATCATTATCGACAGCAACGCAGCTTGAGCTTGGGGATTCTTTTTTTATGGCAAGAATAACGGCCCCTGTTCCGGTGCCCAAATCCAATACCCTGTTTTTATTGGGAATTAACAGGGCAGTTTCTACCAAAAGTTCAGTCTCAGGCCGTGGCACCAGGGTGTCTTCGGTGACCTTAAGATCCAATGACCAAAACTCCTTATGCCCCAAAATATAGGCAAGGGGGCAGCCTTCAAGCCTCCTTTTAAGCATCTTAAAGGCTTTGTTATAAAGCTGCTTTGGGATTTGTTCTTCATCACGGGATATAAGTTGTGTTCTGCTTAAATTTAAAGCGGTGCTAAGGATTAAGGAAGCCTCAAGCATCGGACTTTCAATACCATGCTCCCTTAAGGCTTGTGCAAATTTTGCATTAAGCTCCCTTAAGCGCATAACCTGTTACAGGCTGCCCTGACGGGCCATCTCAGCAAGCTGCTCTGCCTGATATTCTTCCATAACAGGCTTTAGGATGAGATCCAAGGCTCCTTCCATGATCTCATTGATGCGGTACAAGGTAAGATTAATGCGGTGATCCGTGACCCTGCTTTGCGGAAAATTGTAAGTACGGATCCTGTCAGAACGGTCACCTGAGCTTAAAATGCTGTGACGCACCTCGGCCTGCTCTGCAGCCCTTTTATCCTCTTCCATCTTCGCAAGGCGGGACAGCAGTACTTCCATGGCACGTTCCCGGTTTCTATGCTGGGATCTTTCATCCTGGCACTCTACTACCAGGCCGGTAGGGATGTGGGTAATTCTTATGGCAGAATCAGTTTTGTTAATATGCTGACCACCTGCTCCTGAGGCTCTGAAAGTATCAATACGCAAATCAGCAGGATTTATCTCAGGTGCCTTGGAAGGTGGGATCTCAGGCAATACCATCACGGTACAGGCAGAGGTATGAACCCTGCCCTGGGTCTCGGTAACGGGGACTCTCTGCACCCTGTGCCCGCCTGACTCGAATTTCATGCAGCCATAGGCGCCTTCACCTGAAAGCTTGGCAATTATCTCACGCAGTCCCCCGACCTCACCTTCGCTTTGGGAAACTACTTCAAGCTGCCAGCCTTTTGCTTCGCAGTACTTGGTATACATGCGGAACATTTCACCTGCAAAAAGGGCTGCCTCATCACCGCCTGTGCCGGCACGAATTTCCAAAAAACAGTTGCAGTCGTCCCTGTCATCATGCGGCAGCAGCATAAGTTGCAATTCATGCTCCAAAGAAGCGGTCTTTTCCTTTAAGGAGGGGATCTCCTCTTCGGCCATGGTCTTAAGCTCAGCATCATCACCTGTCAGGACTTCCTGCATTTCCTTAAGATCAGCTGCGGCAGTTTTATATTCACCGTAGCACCGTGCCATGTCCTGCAGCCTTGAATATTCGCGGTTAAGCTCACGAAACTTTTCCTGATCGCCTATAACCTCAGGCCGGGCCAGCAGCTGCTCTACTTCCTGGTAACGTTCTTCCAGGGCATCAAGCTTTCTTAAAATACTATCCTGCATATAAAATCAAGGAGTAAGGAACACCATTTAGGTGGGAAACCATGAAATTGAAAACCGCAGTATTCTACCAAAAAAATCCTAAAGCTTATCCAAAATTTCAGGACCTAGTTTTTTAAGCCCCTCATTGATGAGAACTGCCAAATCATACATGACAGGATCTGTAATCTTTTCCTTCTTAAGCTGTTCACAAAGATCGTTATAAAACAAAATCTGTTTGGGATTTAATTTAGTGCGTGCCCTTTTGCCTGCCCAGTAAAATCCCTGCAGGGGCAGGGCAATCAAAAAGAGAATACAGACCAAGCTTACAGGCCAGTTGATTTTTTGAGTATAGACAAAATCCACCCCCTTAAGCCCGCCTCCCTGGATAAAATTCCATACCAGAATAAAAAAGATAAAAGGAGGAATGATGTAATTTCCCGCCTTTAGAACATATCTTACCCGGCCTTCTTTAAAAATTGCATTCAGCACAGGATGCTCTGGCCAGATATCAAGGTAGCGTCTGCCCTCTGTTATTGTCCTCACCATGCCCATGGACCACCTCATTGTTGCTGTACAAATTCTATCAGGGCAAAGGACGAGGATACAAGAAAACCCCAAAAGGCCAAAAACTATTTATGATTTACGATTCCAACAGTAATTTTGTTCATTATGTGGAAGTCAACAAAATAAGCTTTATGTTCACACCGCTTATTTGCGCAGCTTACGAACCTAACCTCCCCTCAGCTTACAAAATCAGGCTGAGCTATTTTTGCCATGACATAGGCTCCCTCGTTTTCCGTATTTTGCAATTTATTGCAAGAGGGAGGGAAAAAGCCGATCAGGCTCTATTCGTTAAGTTATTGTTAAAAAGATGATTTCTAAATCCGCTTGAAGAAGATGACCGAACGGGAGCTTCGCTGTAAGCTCTGATTCTAAAGTCAAAGCGCTGAATGTTGGTGATAAGGCGGCCCTATAGTTTGTAAAATGGGGATTTTTTTGATAAATCAGGGGATAAGAGGTGTCTCTTATCAAAACCGCCGCAGGAGGAGCAAACCATGGCACTAAAAGATAGCCTATCCCTTTCAATAAAGGATTTTGCCTATCTGATTGACAACAAGAAATTATATGTGGACAAAACCGATTTAGCAGCGGATTTGGCAAGGCAGGACGGCTTCTTCTTCCTGTCAAGACCCCGTCGTTTTGGCAAAACTATGCTGCTTACCACCTTCGAAGAACTCTTTTTACACGGCAAGGGCAGATTTGCAGGACTCAAACTTGAAAAAGATGAGCCGTGGACTGATACAGGTGCTTACAAAGTAGTTCATATAGACTTTTCTTTCTCGGCCGATGTTCTAAAGAGCCAAGATTTTAATCAAGTATTCGGCAACTATCTTAAAGAGCAATTTCTAAGCTCTGGCTTTACTTGGGCTGACAAGCCTGATTGGTTCTTTTCTTTTGATGA
>CAYNSI010000161.1:0-4625 GCA_964399665.1 uncultured Enterobacterales bacterium
AGCCGTACCGTTATAAAGGCTGATCCTTAGGGTAAAATACACTTTTTGGATTTTCCGTCAAGGCTTTGGGTCTTAGCAAACGTGTATAAGGCAAGTTGTTACAAGATGACAAAAACTACTGATGATCCCTTTTTTGATGATATCCGCCCATGCAGGGATGAAGAAGTAGCCGCGGAGATTTTAAAGATTATTGCCGACAGGGAGGTAACTGACGGCATTTTGAAGTTCCGCTTCGGGAAAATTGCAAGATATCTGCCCTTTATATTCCGTCCCCTGGTCAAAAAAAGACTGCATCAAACCATTGGAAAGGTAAAAACCATAGCAGCCTTCCAGGAGCTGGTTGCATCCTATATGCGTCATATGATTGCAACTACAACAGACGGGGTGACATATTCAGGCTTTGATAAGCTCAATCCCAATCATGGCTGTATTTTTATATCCAACCACCGTGATATTTCCCTGGATCCTGCCTTTGTAGACATGGCCTTATATGAGGCGGGCAGAGATACTGTGCGTATTGCAATAGGAGACAATCTTTTAAGCATGCCGGCTGCCACCTCGCTGATGCGCCTTAACAAAAGCTTTATTGTCAAAAGGTCGGTAAGTTCCCCAAGAGAAAAATTAAAGGAGCTTGCCAAGCTTTCTGAATACATCGGTCTTTCCATTAAAGAAGGATATTCCATATGGATTGCCCAGCGTGAGGGACGTGCCAAGGACGGAGATGACAGAACAGATCCTGCCATTTTGAAGATGCTTTACATGTATGGAAGACAACAGCAGGAAACCTTTGTTGACTACATGAGAAAGCTTAACATTGTGCCCGTTGCCATATCTTATGAGTATGATCCAGGAGATCTTGCCAAGGCAGGTGAGCTTTATGAAAAATCTGTCAAGGGCTTGTACCAAAAAAAAGAATTTGAGGATATTGAAAGCATCGTAGAGGGGATCCGCGGCTATAAGGGCAGGGTGGAGATTGCAGCAGGAAGTCCGCTTCAGGATGGCTTTGAAACCCCCGAGGAGCTTGCCTCTTTAATAGATCATTTTATCTGGACCCATTACCGTCTTTTCCCTCCCTGCCTTATTGCAGCAGGTCGTGATGACAAGGTAAGCGATGAGGACAGACAAAAGTTTGCAAAACGCCTGGAACAATACCCTCAAAGCTTAAGGGAACTGGTAATATCCATGTATTCTATGCCATTTAGAAATCTTATGAAGCTCAATGAGGCAGGGCAGAGGTAATATGCGGAGGTTTCATCCCATATTAAATGAAGACGGCAGGATCTCGATTATCAGGGTCTGCTGTATCGTGGTAGTTATTCTGTCCCTTTTTGCTGCCTTTTTGCTTAAACTGCCGCAGCAAAGTTGGGAGTTAAAGACAACATACTTTGACAGGGTTCAGGATAAAGGAGCTTCAAAAGAAGCACAGAGTGCAAAAACGACACTTTCAAAAGAGCAGCTTCTTGTTAGAAACAGAGCCCAGGCGATGCGTGAGCTTGAAGACGGGGCCCGGTTTTTCAGAGCCTGCGGCAGTATCAATCAGGGATTTGAAGGCTGCAGTTACAGTTTTTCAAATGAGGTTGCCGCCTTCTTTGATTCTGAAATTGAGGCCGCCGACGATGGTTTTTCGATAGTTCTTAAGGCAAAAGATCTGCAAAAAGAAGATCTTTGTGTCAGATTTTCCATAACTTCGCAAAGTGACCTGGTAGGAAGTGATGCTGCAGGCAGACCTCATCAGGAATGCACTTTCAAAAGCAGGCCTTCTTTCGGGCTTAACAGGGTAACCGACCATCTTCAGGGCAATCCTGCCCCTTCTGGCAGAGCAAGGGTTATTGCCGAGGTGGCCGACCATCACGGTAAAGAGGACAGGATCTGACCTGCCGAAGACTTAAAGCTTAAAATCAAGAGCTTGTTTTGGCATTTGATACCATTTTGTCCCCAAGAGTGCAGATCTTGTAAGTTCATGAATTTACTGCGGCCTTATTTGGTACTGCATGGTGCCATGTCCTGTGAGGATCTTCTTGAGGGCGCCTGCCAAGTGAGAATAAAAAGCGATCTTAAATACGCATTTTTGGTCTTGTGCTAGAATTCAAAAACCTTACGGCATAAGATTTTCGGAGTTGATATGAAGATTTCCCGCAACAAAGTAGTAACTGTCAGCCTGGTGGTAACTGATGAGCAGGGCATGGTAGTAGGCAGAAGTGATCCCAAAGAGCCTGTTGAGGCGCTTTTGGGCCACGGAGATCTGGTGCCGGGTCTTGAGCAGGCTTTAGACGGCAGGCAAAAAGGGGATTCTTTCAGTACTACTTTAAATCCTGCAATAGCCTACGGTGAATTTGATGAGAGTTTAGTTCAGACTGTAGATAAGAAAATGTTCGGTGACTTTCCCCTTGAAGTTGGAAGTGTCTTCGAGGCTGATACCAGCAGGGGCCGAGTTGCGGTAGTTGTAAAGAAAATCGATGATAATGAAGTTGTTATTGACGGCAACCATCCTCTTGCAGGAAAGACTTTAAATTTTCTTGTTGACATTGTAGATGTCAGGGATGCCACAGCAGAAGAAATTGAGCATGGACATGTGCATCGTAACGGATGTTGTCCATCTCATGAGTCAGGACACGGCTGCGGCTGCGGGCACCACCATGAGGAAGGATCTTCTCATGACTGCCATTGTGGCTGCGGACATCACCATGAGGAAGTTTCCTCTCATGACTGCGGCTGCGGACACGGTCATGGTCATGGACATGGCGAACCCCAAGACGGCGGGCATCATTGCAGCTGTAGCTGCCATTAGTTTTTTGGTAAGGAAAAAGGTTCCCAGGATCTTTTAAGATCCCTGACTTTTGGTGTGCCATGAAATTTATCCTAAGACTCTTTCCTGAGATCTCCATAAAATCAAAGCCGGTAAGAAACCGACTTATCAAGCATTTGCAGCAGAATCTTATTAATGTTGGCAGACACCATGGGTTTGGCATTCATGTCTATCCCCAATGGGACAAGATAATAGTCCGCTTTGACGATGATGTGGCAGCAGACAGGGCAGCTGATGAGTTGTCGAAGATCCCGGGCATTCATTCTTTTATGGAGGTTTTGGAATTTAAGTTCACAACCTTGGAAGATATCTTTGCAGTAAGCGGTCCTTATCTGGGGCCTCTTATTGAAGGCAGAACCTTTGCCCTGAGGGTCAAACGCCGCGGCAGCCATCCTTTTACCTCACAGCAGGCAGAGCGCATCATAGGCGGGATGTTTAAGGCCCATTATCCGAATCTGGGAGTTAATCTTGGCAATCCTGATGTCACCTTAAATATCGAGATTGACTCTGACAAGGTTTATATCATAACCAGGAGGTATAAGGGGTTAGGAGGTTTTCCTGCAGCTACCCAGGGAGAAGTGATCTCCTTGATTTCAGGGGGCTTTGACAGCGGGGTGGCAGCTTTTGATGCCATAAGACGCGGTCTTAAGGTCAACTACCTTTTCTTTAATATGGGAGGGACAGCCCACGAGCTTGGTGTAAAGCAGGAGGCTTATTTTATCTGGGACCGCTATGCCTCATCGCAAAGAGTCAAATTTACCACCGTACCATTTGAGCCTGTAGTAGGGCAGATCCTGGAGCGAACTCATCACGGGGTAAGAGGGGTGATTTTAAAGCGAATGATGATAAGGGCCGCCTCGGCACTGGCAGGACGCTACGGTATTGACGGCATAGTAACAGGGGAAAGCGTAGGCCAGGTATCTTCTCAGACTTTAATTAATCTTTCGCATATTGACAGGGTATCGGAAGTTTTGGTGCTGCGCCCTCTTATAATGAGTGATAAGCAGGACATCATAAGTGCGGCAAGGGCCATAGGCATAGCAGGCTTTGCAGAAATTATGCCCGAGTATTGCGGGGTAATTTCAGATCATCCCAATGTCTGTCCTAAAGAATCATTTATCTTAGAGCAGGAAGCTCTGATGGATGATAATTTAATAGAACTTGTCTTAGAATCTTCCCGTACTATTGATATTAAGGATGTCCCCGCGGATACTGCCCGCCTTGAAAATGATGTCGTCACGGTGGAGAAGCCTGGCTTTCAGGATATTATTATTGACGTAAGAGCCCCTGATGATGCGCTGAAAAATCCCCTTCATATTGAGGGCCATGAGGTGATCCTCATGCCTTTTTATAAAGTCGCAAAAGCCTTTGGAAGCCTTGATAAGTCAAAAAGCTATGCCCTTTACTGTGATCAGGGTGTTATGAGCCTGATGCTGGCAGGACAGTTAAAGCAGATGGGTTGTCACAATGTCAAAGTTCTTAAAAAATCTCAGGAACCTTAAGGGTAACTTTGGGGTTAAGGCCAGCAGTAGGTGATTGCGTCGATTATCTTGGAATTGAGATAAGTTAAGAATTCACTTCATTGGATTTTGGATGTGGTTTTCGGCTAAGACAGGGTGCATGACACTGATGCCAGATATATCAACTCAACAATCGAAGCATGTGTCTTAAGGCATCGGAAACGTATTGCATGCCGTGCAAAGCATACTGCAACAACGCGGTCAAAACATATCTATCAACAGGCTCAAAGAAATGTGTTCAACCCCGCTCGAGTCCCTGGACATATTAGGTCAGTTTTTTTCACATGGTGAAATTCCTT
>CAYNSI010000162.1:0-4584 GCA_964399665.1 uncultured Enterobacterales bacterium
CGGACCCCTAAACCATACCCGCAGACATGATTGCTCTGCGGGTTTTTCTTTTTTAAAGATCTGATGTAAACGACCGTCATCGTCTTATTGCAATCGTTTTTTTAAATTTCAGCTTACAAATTGGGGTGAAAATTTGAAAAAATCAAATATTACCAACTTGTGCAGCGCGTTTTGTCTGATTCTGCTGCTAACAAGTGTGCCGGCTTTTAGTCAGCAGGCGGCAGGTCAGGAAGATGCCATAATTGCATCTGATAACCTAAAGTTAACAACTGGCATCATCGATGAGAACGGAGAAGAAGAGGCAGTTTGGAAAATGAAGATGAATTTAAAAATTGGCAGCAGTGTTTTTACTGCAACTTTAGAAGATAACTTAGCTGTGAAAACCCTGTTGGAGAAACTAAAGGAAGGCCCTTTAGTCTTGCATATGAATGATTATGGCGGATTTGAAAAGGTCGGATCTTTGGGATTTAGCCTTCCTGCCAGCAACAGCCAGACTACAACCTATGCCGGTGATATTGTGCTGTATCAGGGCAATCAGATAGTCATGTTCTATGGTTCGAATTCCTGGAGCTATACAAGACTTGGGCGTATTGACGATCTGACCTTCTGGGAGGAAGCCTTAGGCAGGGGGGACGTAACCGTTACGCTTTCTTTGGAGGATTAAGGAAAAACATCCTTATCCTAGGTGGAAGTTCCAGCCCTGAACCCTGGAACCTCACGTAGAAAGGGTGTGACAATGCTCAGCTTGCAGATGGCTGAGGCTGAGCACTAACAATATTGATGTATATCAAAAATAACATGGCAGAAGAAAACAGGAAGTCTTTGGGCAAACTTAATCTAAAAAATCCCTGGCACCTTATGGCTGCAGGATTTGGGTCTGGTCTTCTGCCGGCTGCCCCCGGCACCTTTGGCTCCATAGCTGCCGTGCCTTTTTGTATTGCCCTCATGTATGCTCCGGTTTATCTTCAGATCTTGATAGTCATTGCCGTCTTTGCAGCAGGGATAGCTGCCTGTCAGAAGGCCGAAAATGCCCTGGGAGTTCATGATCACGGCTGCATTGTCATAGATGAGTTTGTCGGCATGTTTATTGCGGTAATTGCCTATCCGCAAAATTGGTATTTAGTATTCCTTGCTTTGGTATTGTTCAGGATTTTTGATATTACCAAGCCCCTTTTGATAGGTTATGTTGACAAAAAGCTCAAAGGAGGTTTGGGGATCATGGTCGATGATGTTTTGGCAGGTCTTTGTGCCCTGGCTTGCGGTCATCTTATTATTTTGGGTTCAGAGCGTTTTTTAAGTTAAGGAGTCGGCAGATAAGCGCCTGTAAGATCCCTAATGGCAAATTCCAAAGATCTGTAATTTTGGTTATTTGCAGGGATCTTACAGCCTAATCTTACATCAGCGCAATTTTTCTAAAATAAGGCGGCCCTATGCGCCTTTTGAAGTAAAGTTTTTCAGCTTAAGGCTGCGGTCAAATCATACATATCCCTGCGGAATTTGTGCTTCATGGTTTCTATGCATTCTATGATGTCATGGTGTAACAGCTCGCCGCGCTGAATTCCGATGCAGCGGCCTGAATAACCGTCGTGAAGCAGCTGTACTGCATAAGCTCCCATACGAGATGCCAGTACCCGATCTGCCGGGGTGGGGGTGCCGCCTCTTTGGATATGTCCTAAAATCGTTGCCCGGGATTCAAGGCCGGTACGCCTTTCAAGTTCGCGGGCCATTTGGTGGACATCCGTTTGATTTTCGCACACTGCTATGATGGCATGGCGCTTTCCCGAATCAATGGAGTTTTCAATCTGCTGATAGACCTCCTCCTTGTTCCAGGGAACTTCAGGCACCAGGACAGCTTCAACACCGCATGAAATGGCACAGGATAAAGCGAGATCTCCGCAGTGTCTTCCCATGATCTCAACAATGCTGATGCGCCGGTGCGAAGAACAGGTGTCTCTTAGCTTATCGATGCAGTCTACGGCGGTATTTAAGGCGGTATCAAAGCCAATGGTAGTATCGGTGCCGGCAATGTCATTGTCTATGGTGCCAGGCAGCCCGACACAGGGATAGCCCATCTCAGAGAGCTTTTTGGCTCCCATGTAGGAGCCGTCTCCTCCAACTACTACCAGGGCATCCACGCCGTGTTCGCGCATGACTTCAATACACTCGGCGCGTACCGATTCCTCCTTAAAGGAAGGAAAGCGGGCCGTACCAAGGAAGGTGCCGCCTTTATTTAACAGGTCGGAGACGCTTTTACGGTTTAGGGGAATGATATTGCCTTCATGAAGCCCCAAGTAGCCGTCACGGATGCCGCACATTTCATAGCCGTAATCAATTCCGGTTCTGACCACAGCCCGAACGGCAGCATTCATGCCCGGGGCATCCCCACCTGAAGTGAGCACCCCGATTTTCTTTATTGTCATGTTTTTCCTACCTGCTATGCATTAGCGACAGCAGCCTCAATTATTGCTGTAAAATCATCAGCTTTAAGGGAAGCACCGCCTACCAAACCGCCGTCAATATCTTTTTGGGCGAAAAGATCAGGTGCCGTTGCGGCATTACAGGAGCCGCCGTAAAGGATCTGAACACTAGCTGCAGTGTCAGCATCAAAGGAAGCAAGATACTCCCTGATGGCAGCATGAACTTTCTGGGCAATTTCAGGAGTTGCAGTCTTTCCGGTGCCGATAGCCCAAATAGGCTCATAGGCAATTACTGCTTTTTCAAAGGACTTGATCCCGCAAAGATCGATTACGGCCTTGAGCTCTTCGCGAATAACATCCATGGTGATGCCCTGGTCAAATTGTTTTTCACTCTCGCCGACGCACAAAACAGGGACAAGACCGTTTTGTTGGGCACACTGATATTTCAATGCCACATACTCTGAAGATTCATGGTGATATTCACGGCGTTCTGAGTGTCCGACGATGGCATAGCTGCAGCCAAATTCACGCAGCATAACAGGGGAAAGCTCACCGGTAAAGGCACCCTTGGTATGGATATCGCAGTCCTGTGAGCCCCATTTTAAGCTGGATCCTGCGCCTAAGGATTCTACTATGCCCAAAAAGATGGCAGGAGCACAGACGGCAACATCAGCCTTGGCAGCTGCCTTTGCGGCAGGATCTTTTAAAGCAGTAACAAGAGCTGTGACCGATTCTTTGGTGCCGTTAAGTTTCCAGTTACCCATGACAAGAGGTTTTCTCATGATTGTCCTTCCCTGATTAAACAAAAAAAATCCTTATGAACCGGCAGGGCTTTTGTCCTAAAAATCCTTATACATCAATGATATCTTAGGTGATCTTTTAAAGCTGCAACAGTCAAAAGAAGATTCGTTCCTAGGGACATTCCCTTGGGCCGGTATCATTTTTATGAAACAGAATTTTAGCCCTTTTTTACCAGCTTTTGGAATTTAAAGATGCAAATACGGCAGGTTTGGGGCGAAAAATACCTAATCTTTAATAAGCCCCTTAAATTTTTCTTATACGAATTAGAGGGTTAATTTGATAAGCCTTAAGATTTTTATCTTGCAAAAAAGTCTTGGGGCTCTTAGGAAAAATCCTCGTTTTCTCTGCCCACTGCTTTCAGGTAAGTATTTTTAGGATCTTTTTTCAAAAGGCGATAGCGCTTTTTTAGGAACTTAAGTTTTTTATCCTTAGTCGGGGCGCTCAAAGGGGGCAGGATATGGTATAAGGGATGGTAGTCTTGTCTTGTAACCTCGGTAGTATTTGACAAGGTCGTAGAGGATGCTGCCACTGCCGATACGGCAGCAACCGAAGCTTTTATGATTTCAGGAGCATTTAAGAGGAGTGTTTTATCTGAAGGCAGAGCCCAGTTTCCAGCCTTAATTTCCCTCAATGCTGCACTTTGGGAGCCTGGCATGGCACTGGTATTGGATGATGCACTTAAGTGTCCCAAAGCGCACCTGCTTTCTTTTGTCAAAAGCAGCAGAGGATCTTCTAATAAAGCATCTTCTTGTAAGTTTTTATAATCCTCGGCATTATTACTGCTGTAAGTCTCATCGGTGCAGAGTTGATCCATCTTCTCTGTGCGGCATTTTAGGCCATTGTCTGATTTGTTTGTCTGAGTACTTTTAAGTTCGCCTTTGAGGGCAATCTTAAAGGCTGCAGTATAGGCACTGTCAGTATCATTTACCCTAAGATTCATGAGGGCATTTTTATAGACAGTTTCAAGATTGTTTTGTGCCAAAAGAGCATTGGCGGCAATAGATTGTAAAGAGGAAAAAGAAAAACTTTGATCTGCCATGACATGCTCCTTTTTTAAAGGTTTATAGGGAGTGAGCAAGAACAGGGCCAATGTTTAACTTAATGTTTTAAAAGAAAATTATTCCAATAACAAATTTGGGAGGCTTAAGATGCGGTTAGATTGTGCCTGTTGCGGCAAATTGAAGCTGATGAGTGTTAACTTTTAGTGAAGGTTATTTTTAGAGCAGGTACAGTTTAACAAGGCGCAGATGAATTCAGCTGTTAGGGGTTGTTACAGCAATAACCAAATACAGCTTACGACCCTAATCTTACTATTTTTCACAAAATCAGGCAGTGCTGTTAGTGCTATTTTTACCATGACATAAGT
>CAYNSI010000163.1:0-4565 GCA_964399665.1 uncultured Enterobacterales bacterium
GCGGCTTATATCCCCATCGCTGAAGCGAGGGGTTTTACGCCGCAATTGATAAAAATTGCTGTGACAAGTTCCTATAGAGCTTTTTGGATCGCTGCAGATGCCTGTGTATGACTAAGATGCTGGCTGGCAAACCCTGCCTGACAGGGGGGTAATGAAAATCCCAGTAGCTTTGCCTGTATTGCATGTTATTACCACTTTGATTTTAGGTTTTATCCAGCAGAAGCTGCATGCGCTTTTTTGCAAGAGGCTTAGCTTAAGATGTGCCACAAGTCCTGTCTGACAAGGCAGAGCCTGGGGCAGTTTCAGGCTGTGGTGCAGCATTTGATTACATGGTCCAAGGACAGGATCTTAAAGCTTTTGGCAGGCAGGACAGGAAAAGGCTTGTCTTTATTGCGTGAATCACGTCAGAGCTCACGCATCAATATCTGGAAAATCAGGCTGTTTTGGCGGATAAATTTACTCCTAAATCAAATTGTGCCTTGTTATAGAGTCAATATTTTTTTAGAATTGACCTTAGAGGCAGGCTCACAGCAGCCTGGTGATTAGCAAGTTATGAGGTTTAGCATATGACCAGGGCCCAGCTCATTGCAGCACTCACTGATAAGTATCGCGATGTAAGTCCATTAATAGTTGACCGCTCGGTAAGAGAGATTTTGGAACTTCTTTCAGAAACATTGGTAAAAGGAGATCGCATTGAAGTCAGAGGATTCGGCTCTTTTGAGGTCAGGATCCGTGAACCCCGTACTGCCCACAATCCCAAGACTGGAGATAAGGTGGAGTTAAGTCAAAGACGCGTAGTTCATTTTAAACCAGGTGTTGAGTTAAGACACAGAGTCAACCGCGTGAATGGAATTCAGGAATAGGCAGGGCCTTGAGTTCAGAGTACCCGATCCTGAAGTTTATTGCTGAACCTGCAGCCTGTCTTCTGCCCTGCACGGGTGTTGTGGACTTTGCGCGGCAGGGGATGTTTTAAGACTTGTAACAGACAGGAAATAAGAGGTTTTTTAGGGTCCTTTACTCATCCGGTATCAAATTGGCTTTTCCCGGATTTGCAGCTGTGAATCCTTCTTAGAATCAATAGGATGTTAACAGCCTTCAAGGCTCATGCTTTTGCCCTTTGATTTTATTCTTCATGCACCATCTGAAACTATCTTTTTTGCAGGATCATTAATCTTTGCAGTTTCTCAATTAGTTTTAGTCTTAACAGGTGCTTGAAAAACACCTCAGGAATATGCCCTGGGGGATGATAAGAAACAAGAATTTTGGGTCTTGCTAGATTTTAGTTGGAAACTAAAAATTCAAAGTTTTAGACCCTTTGACGCAAAATTCTTAGGGGAATTTTTCTCATCAAAGAGGCACCCCCATCATATCGTGGTCTCCCTGCTGTCAAGGGGCTTCGGGCCTGCGGCTCTTGCCACTTTAAGCCCAACTGCGAACGGTTTCAGTCCCTGCGGAGCCTGAACTGCGTTCTTGTCTGGGCCCTGGACAAGCAGTCCGACCCCATCTAAAGGCTTTTTTTCAGCTACCCTAAAAATCAAGTTCCAACTAATTTCCTGCAAGAAGCCTTTTTTTCGCCGCGCATACTGCTTGATCTTGAGAAAAATTGCTCTGCTGGCTAAGATATAACTAAGTGACTTTTAGGAGTTTTTAATGATAAAGTTTTGGTTTTATCTATTTGCCGTGCTGTTCTTCTGTGTTATAGGATTGGGATTGGGTTCGGCAAATGACACCCAGGTTACCTTCGATTTTCTTATCGTAAAATACGAACTGCCACTGGCAGTGGTCTTCATTTTCGGGGTTTTGGCAGGTTTTATCATTGCACTTTTAATCTTCGCTATGGTCTGGCTAAAGATGTGGTTTAAGGTTGTAAAGGGCAGATCTGATCTTAAAAAGGCTCTGAAAGAAGCGGCTGCAGCAAAGGCTGAGGCCTTACCGTAAGGCATAGGTCAGATGAATTTGGCAGGTTAAATTAACCCATGTTTGAACTCCTTTTTCTCCTCCTTCCTGTAGCAGCTGCCTACGGCTTTTACATGGGGAGAGCCTACAGTCGCAGCAAAAAGGACAGCAGGGATAACACCAGAGCCTACAATTACATAAGAGGAGTTGAGTATTTTCTAAATAATGAAAAAGAACGGGCAGTAGATCGTTTTATAGCTTACTTTAATGAAAGTGATCCCTCCTATGAAACCTCAGTGGCCCTGGGCAACCTTTTCAGAAAACGCGGAGAGGTGGATAAGGCTATTTCCATGCATGAATCGCTGCTTGCCAATAACAATCTTTCAGATCCTGAACATGAGATAGCCAAATTGGAGCTGGCCCGTGATTTTATCTCTGCAGGCCTTTTGGACAGAGCAGAAGAAAATTTATCCGCCCTTGTTGATATCCCCCGTCAAAGAACCGTGGCTGCATCCTTATTAGTTGAGGTTTATGAAAAAGAGCATGATTATCAAAAGGCAATTGAAGTTGCTTTGCGATACAAGGAAGCCCTTGGACGGAGCATTGCAGTTAAGCTTTCCCACTACTATTGTGAGACGGCATCCCAGAGTTTGATTTTAAATGATGTAAATACCGCAAAAGATCTTTTTGAAAGGGCCCTTGAGATTAATTCAGACTCATTAAGAGCCCGTTTGGGGCTTGGTGAAGTTTGTTTAAAGGAGCATAACAGCAGGGAAGCCTTTAGACTCATCAAGGAAGTTTCAGCCAGGGATGCTGATACCGGCTTAGTGTGTCTTGAGTTTTTAAGAAAGATCTTTCCCAACAGAGCCGATCCTGATTTTCGTTTTGCCCTGGATGATTTGGTGCGCCGCACCAGATCAGCTGAGGCTATGGTGGAATTGGTGGAGACTGTAGAACAGTCTCAGGGCAGGGATGATGCCCTGATAATGCTGATCTCCTTTGTCAGGGAGAACCCCAATCTCAAATTGTTTTCAGCTTACCTGCACTTAAAAGGCGGGGATGACAGCGCTGACAGCAGTGCTGCCTTAACACAGTTAAAGAGTCTTATAGATGCCCAGATTGCGGCTAACTACCGTTATTCCTGCCATCGCTGCGGATTTCAATCCCGGCTGTTGTTTTGGCAGTGCCCCTCCTGCCGCAGGTGGGATACCCTAAAGCCCATAAGAGGTTTGGACGGAGATTAAATGTCAGATCCCAAGGTTATCGTGGCCTTAGATTACGACTGTGCAAAGAAGGCCTTGGATTTTGTATCAGAGGTCAGTCCAAAGTTGTGTCATCTTAAAGTTGGCAAGGAGCTTTTTACAGCTTGCGGTCCGGCACTTGTTACCGAACTTGTCAAAAGAGAATTCAAAGTCTTTTTGGATCTTAAATTTCACGATATCCCGGCAACAGTTGCAAAGGCTTTAAAGGCAGCAGCTGATCTTGGGGTTTGGATGGTAAATGTCCATGCCATGGGGTCTAAGGCCATGCTGGAAAGTGCTGCCAATGCCCTGGCGCCTCTTAACAACCGACCCTATTTGATAGCAGTAACCGTATTAACTTCCATGGACAGGGAACAGCTTAATTATATCGGTCTTAATATCAATCCTGAGGAGGAGGTGCTGCGCCTTGCTGCCCTGGCAAAAGAGTGCGGCCTTGACGGTGTGGTATCAAGTGCCAGGGAAACTGCGCTTATTACAGACAAGCTTGGCAGGGATTTTCTTAAAGTAACGCCGGGGATCCGTCCTGTAGGTTCTGCCTTAGGGGATCAAAAAAGGGTGGTAACTCCTGTTGAGGCCGTGAAAAATGGCGCCTCATATCTTGTTATCGGAAGGCCGATAACTGGATCTGAAAATCCTGTTAAGACTCTCACGATGATAAATCAAAGCATTGATGGGATTTAACTTAGGTCTTTTTTGCCAACTTCTTAGAAGATTGATACTTTTGATTGAAGCTTCTTAGGAGTAAAACAGGTTTTCTTAAGGTTGAGCTCTTTAAACTTTTCGTCGGTCACTTTGAACCCTTCTTATACTCAGTCAGATCCAAGCTTGCAGATTCGTTTAGAAGCTTTGCGTTTACAAGACTAAAGAGCTAAAGCCAAACGACGGGCACGCTCACGCTCATCAAGCTTTGTGTTAATAAACCTAATCAGTGGGGCCAAATCTTCCAGGATCAAACCTTGCGAAACTTTTTTAGGAGGCTGAAGCCTTGCTGCTAAAACAACTAATTGTATTTTGAAAAATTTTATTACTCATAAATGCGCAGGGATAAGTTATAGTATGCACGTTGAACTTGTGCCCAAAAACAGGTTTTCAGCTTTGAAAAAGCAGGCAGTATTAAATCTGCTTTAAAGATTTGGCAAAAAGCCAATATTTGGTGTCTGAAAAGGACGAAGTTTTACTTTGATGACACCGCTTTGGGTTTAAAAGTTCTTGGGGAGCCGAAAGGCATCTCCAAGAGCTTTTTTTAAAGTACTCAGGATTACTACTAAGGATTACATCCCCAATCTTCAACTTCCCGTAAAATTACTATTAGTATGGCATGTCAGCGGGTGCGTGAAAATAACTACTAAGCAAATCGTCTAAAGATCCTCCACCTTATTTTTCAGTGCAAAAAATGCTTGCTCTAAG
>CAYNSI010000164.1:0-4532 GCA_964399665.1 uncultured Enterobacterales bacterium
ACAGCTAAGGTGCCAGTCTTGAGATATCCCAGCTGCCGTCTGCAGTTTTTACGTATCTAAAACGGTCATGCAGGCGGTTTTCCCTGCCCTGCCAGAATTCCACGCTGTCAAAGGTTACCCTGAAGCCGCCCCAGAAATCAGGAAGGGGGATTTCATGGTTTTTATATTTATTTTTAATTTCAAGAAATTTTGCTTCTAATACCGAGCGGGCGGAGATCCTCGATGATTGGTGTGAGGCCCAGGCTCCTATCTGACTGTCGCGGGGGCGGGAGTGAAAGTACTTTACCACTTCGGGAATGGACAGTTTTTTTGCCGTCCCGGTAAAGATCACCTGCCTTTCAAGACTGTACCAGGGAAAAAGCATGGAGACTTTGGGATTATTCTTAATATCATGGGCCTTGGTTGATCCTAAATTGGTAAAAAAGACCAGACTTTTGTCATCATAATTTTTTAAAAGAACCAGCCTTGAGTGGGGCTGTCCTTCACTGTTTACGGTTGAAAGTACCACGGCATTGGGGTCATAAAGGCCTGCATCTATGGCATTTTTCAACCATTTTTCAAAAAGCTCCACGGGCTCTTTAGTCAAATCTTCCCTGCCAAGCCCTGATAAGGAATAGTTTCTGCGCAGGTCGGCAACATTGATCATCTTCAAAATTCCATTAAATTACGACTTTTGAGGTCTTTTTGCCCTTTATGACTGGATTTTAGATGCTAGAATATACCACGTCTTAAAATCCAAACTGAAATAATATAAAAGCTGCAGGGTTTTCTTTTGCAAACCTTCAAAAAGGGATGTGAAAAGTTCCTCGCGTCTTTATTACTGACTCTTAAGAAAAAAGGTAAATAGCAGGTAAAAAATGGCTAATTTCACTTCTGCACTGGTTATTAATTGCGGCAGCACCTCAGTTAAGTTTGCAATTGTAGATCCTAAAGATGGTCATGTTTATTTAAGCGGTATTGCCGAGGCTTTGGAACTGCCGGAAGCTGTGATCACCTGGCGTTTTGGCGACGGGGAGAAACAAAAGGCTGCCATTAAAGGTGCCAATCATGAGGAGGCGCTGGTATTTCTCGTTAAGAATGTCCTGTCCTCACATCAAGAACTGTTATCTTCGATTACAGCCTGCGGTCACCGCATTGTGCATGGAGGAGAATATTATTCGCAGCCTACCCTGATAGATGATGAGGTGGTAGAGAATATCAAAAAGGTTATCCCCTTTGCCCCCCTGCATAATCCTGCTCATGTATTGGGGATCAGGGCAGCTCGCAATGCCTTTCCTAATATTCCCCATGTTGCCGTGTTTGATACTGCCTTCCATCAAACCATGCCTCCTGAGGCCTATCGTTTTGCCATCCCCGAAAAGTACTATACAGAGCTGGGACTGCGCCGCTATGGAGCACATGGCACTTCGCACTGGTATTTAAGTCAGGAAGTTGCCAAATACCTCAATAAAAAGCCTGAGGAAATTAATGTTATTACCTGCCATTTAGGCGGGGGAGCTTCTATTGCCGCTGTCAAAGGCGGCAGGTGTGTGGATACCTCTATGGGCCTTACTCCTCTTGATGGTCTTATTATGGCAACCAGGACAGGTTCCATTGATGCTTCTGTAGTATTCTTTCTGTGTGACAAGCTTGGCATGAAGCCTGAAGAAGTTAAGGATGTATTCAACAAGGAATCAGGACTTTTGGCCTTGTCTGGAGTTTCCTCAGACATGCGTCCTATCTGCGAAGGCTATGAAAACGGTGATGAAAGATGCATTCTTGCCATGGATGCCTTCTGTTACCGCCTGGCCAAGTTCATTGCCTCATACTTTGTTCCCTTAGGCCATGTTGATGCCGTGGTCTTTTCAGGAGGCATCGGCGAGAACTGCTGGGAGGCCCGCAAAATAACCTGCAGGATGTTAAAAGAGAGTTTCGGCGTTGAGATCGATGAGGAGCTTAACGAGAAGGCTTTATCGCGCTTAGGTTATGAAGGAGGGGAACTTTCAACCCCTGCATCCAAAGTTAAGATCCTAATGATCCCCACAAATGAAGAGCTGGTAATAGCCCGTTCTGCAGTACAGTTCGTTTGACAGGATCTTCAAAATTACCGCCAATCACGGTACTATAATATAGAGCATTAAGACCCCGCCTGATGCGGGGTTCATTATATGGAGGTTTTATCTTGTCAAAGCACAGCCCCCTTGGTTTCAAGACTACAAAAGCTGCAGCAGGGGAAGAAAACCAGGAGGTTGATACGTCATCTTCCGATGCTTTGGCCGATAAGGATCCTAATATCCTCAAACCACCACCAAAAGATGACAATTCTTTAATGCAGGATGGCACCAAGGGGGATTTTCAAAAAGATCCTGATGCTCATCATGAAAGGGGAGGGACACCAATTACCCCTCCTATTATCCTAAGCGATACTTCAAAGCAGAGAACTACCAGCTTTATCAGAGGTTACAGGCAGTTTTGGCCTTTTTTAAAGCCTTATTGGCTGATGGGGGCTTTGGGGATCATTCTTACCATCCCGGTCGGGGGCCTGGATGCCGTCATTGCCTGGTTTTTAAAGCCCTTTATGGATCAGGTCATGGTAGCAAAGGAAGAGTCCTTTGCAGCGTATGTCCCTATTGTAATCATAGGCTTTACCCTGGTTCAGGGCACTTTTATTTATTTGGCCTCTTTGGTAAACGGTTATGTCGGGGGAAAGATCAATCTTTCCATCAGAACCAGGCTGTACAACAAGCTTTTGTCCTTTGAGACTAGATTTTATGATGTCAACAATTCTGGTTCCATCATATTCAGGTTCTTCAGTGATGCCGAACAGGCTTCAAATGGTTTAATTTCCAATATCAGGCTCTTTTTGACCAAGTTTTTCTCTTCCATGTCACTTATCGGGGTGCTTTTATATAATTCCTGGCAGCTGTCCTTGGTGGCACTGGGAGTGCTGCTTTTTTTGATCCTTCCTTTGAGGATAGTAAGAAAACGCATAAAAAAGATCATTTCCCGCTCCGTTACTGGATCTACCCAGATCATTACCCTCTATAACGAGACCACTCAGGGCGCGAGGATCATTAAGGCATATAATTTAAAGGAGCAGATGCAAAAGCTGTTTTATGACAGAGCAGAATTCTTATTTAACATTTCGATTAAACTAATAAGAGACACCAACTGGCTGTCTCCTGCCATGCATCTTATATCTGCGTTAGGCGTTGCAGGTGTGCTTTATTACGGGGTACATCTGATATTGTCAGAGACCATTACCTCAGGTTCATTTGTCTCCTTTCTTGCGGCTTTGCTGATGCTTTATACCCCCATCAAGACTATTGGCAATAATTATATTTCGGTACAGCAGGCCCTTTTGGCACTGGATCGTATCTATCAGCTCCTTAATGAAACAAGTTTTGAAGACGGCTGGGATGAGCAAAAACCAACCCTAACTGACATAAAAGAGTCCATTGAGTTTCGGGAAGTAAGATTCTCCTATACTCAGGACAAGGAAGTCTTAAAGGGGGTTTCCTTTAAAGTTCCGGTAGGAAAAAAGATAGCCCTGGTGGGAAATTCAGGGGGCGGCAAAACTACGGTATGCTCCCTGATCCCAAGGCTCTATGAGGTACAAAGCGGAGCAATTTTAATTGACGGCAGGGATATCAGGGATTTTACTCTGAAGTCATTAAGATCCATGATTGCTGTAGTGTTTCAGGATTCTTTTCTTTTTCAGGGAACTATTCGTGAAAATATTCTCTGCGGCAGGCCCGATGCTGATGAGCAGCAGGTGAAGGAGGCACTGAAGGCGGCCTACCTTGATGAGTTTGTTGCATCCTTGCCCAATGGTCTTGATACCCAGATAGGAGAAAGAGGGGTTACCCTTTCAGGAGGGCAGAAGCAGCGGCTTTCCATTGCCAGGGCCATTATCAAAAATGCGCCTTTAGTAATTCTTGATGAGGCAACCTCAGCTTTGGATAATAAATCCGAGAAGGTGGTGCAGTCTGCCCTGGACAGATTGATGGAAGGGCGTACCACCATTGTGATTGCCCACAGACTCTCCACCATAAGAGACAGTGATCTTATCCTGGTTATCAATGACGGCATGATAGTAGAGCGCGGCAGTCATGAGGAACTTCTGGAGCTGCAGGGCGCTTATGCGGCACTGTACCGCTCACAGTTTTCCGGCAAAAATAACAGTAACGAAGCTGATGCTTTGGCTTAAGGCAGGTTTATCGGGCCTTTGCGAGGTTATTGATTTTTGAGTCCGTTATTGACTTATTGCTGAAAAAGCGGGATCGTTTAAAAAGTCCTGTTAACACACGCCTTAACAACACCGTGAAAAGTCTCCTGTCACAAGTGTTTGGTCGCGGTATTTTTTATGACAGTCTCAGAGAACAAAGATGGGGGTAGGAGAGCAGACCCCATGGCAGGGACATGCTCAGGAAGCAGAATTTTTAATTAGCAGGGTGAGCCGGACAAAATCACCGGTCAAAAGTGTGACATTTTGGCTGAGCACTAACAGCTGAATTAGGCCAGATTTGAAAATACCTCTTTTAAATGGGTTT
>CAYNSI010000165.1:0-4506 GCA_964399665.1 uncultured Enterobacterales bacterium
AATCGTCTAAAGATCCTCCACCTTATTTTTCAGTGCAAAAAATGCTTGCTCTAAGAACTATTTGCAGGGGCTTTTTTTAAAAAGGGCCGCCAGGGAAATTGACTTGTCTTAAGGATCATAAAAGTGCCCCCAAAAGTACCAAAGAACTGACATGATCCCATGGAAAATTCTGAAAGAAGATTAGCCTACTGTGACGGCATTGTCGGCAAAAAAGCCGAATCATTGGCAAAAGGCATGGGAGCTGGCATAACGCAGGGACAGAATTATTTTGTGCCTATAGCCGCAAGTGCTTTTAATTTCAAGACGTTACAAATTGTTATTAATGGTTTATCATAGTATGCTGTTTGCTGTTGAGGCTTAAAAGATTTGCAGGAAGCAGAACTTAAAGCCAGCCAGGACAGATATTTTTAGGTAACACAACAAGCAGGATTTTTATGACTACAGGCTTAATTTTCGCAACCTTAGGAACTTTTTTACAGGCCCTTACCTACTGCCTTGTTAAAGAAACCAGGGCAAGACAAAAACTTTCCCCGTTACAGATCCTGCTGTGCGCACATTTGTTAATGGGACTTTTCTGCCTAATTCCTTTTGTGGCTTTTGATTTGAAACAATACGTAAATACAGATTTTCTTATTGCAGCAGCTGCAGTCAATATAAGCTATCTTTTTGCGCAGTTTTTTTTATTCAGTGCCATTTCACAATCAGATCCTTCAGCAGCCAGTCCCTATCTAATCTTAAAATTACCACTGCTGGCCCTGCTGACTTTGTCAATTTTTGATGAAACCTTAAGTTTGCAGCAGCTTGCCGCTCTTGCTTTAATCGTGATTTTATCCCTTCTGTATACTGGCGCCGTTAAAATAAGGCTGAAAATATTTATTTTGGTGTCTCTTTCGGCATTATGTTTTGCCCTTTGCGACGTTTGTGTAATAAAAGCAGTACGCTTTCTTCAAATATCAGGCAGTCCCATACTACAATCGGTATTTACAATATTTATTTGTGATGTGCTGTTCCTGGTTTTGTTACCTGTGATTTTTCTTTACAAAGGGAATATTAAAATATCCCAAATCTTGGGAACTACCCCGCTTGCCGTAAGCTGGATTTTGGGAGTAACCTGTGTGGTAGTAGGTTTTAATTTATCAGGAGTCATTTCAGGAAATATTATCCTGTCACTGCGCCCCGTATTTGCTATTATCCTGGTGGCATTATTATTCCGATCCCAGCTTTCAGGAGAAGGATTTTTTAAGCTCAAGGGCGGGATTGCAGCTTGTCTGTGCTTGTGCGTTGCAGGCTATTATTTGTAATTAAAGCCAGGGTTTTTGGAAACTTTTTAAAAGAGCAGGTTCAGGGGTTCATTCTTTTTAATGTCCCCTATACAAACCGACAGTAAAAAACAGTTCCTGCCTCCTGCCGCCATAAGGATCAATTGATAAAAAACCGCGGGAATGTCACTAAGTTAAAAAGACTTCCTGGGTATTTTGGCAGGATGGCAGTGTCCGTCCTGTTATTCTTTGATACGGTAATCTTCCTTGGTAGTGCCGTCTCTTTGCATGAGTTCTCTTAATGTTTTTGGAGTAACTCCACGGCCCGACCAGCTATGTTCGATCCCATTGACATCCTTATAGCTGTATTTAGCCTTCAGAGGACCTTTTTTAGTGCCGCTTCTCTTTGCATTTTTAACGCCGAGTTTTTTAAGGAACTTTTCCATTTCAGCAGCAGAGAGATCAGATTTTTTAACGGCTTCCAGCGCGTTAGCAATTTTTTGATCATCAACAAGGTTTTCTTTGGCCTTGTTTTGAATTTCAATAACGTGCTCTTCCTTAATTGCCTGAAGTTTGCTAATAATACTGTCAATCTCAGCAATTGAAAAATTACTCAGAACTCGTCTTAAAGAACGATAATTTCTTAGTAGTTTAGCTTCTTGTTCCATTTGGTTCTCCGTTAACGGGTATTGCAGTAAAATTCATATTTGGAAATTGAGTGTAAAATTCCAAGCCATGGAAATTATATATTCATATTATGCTAAAACATAGTATCCCAATAATTTTTTTAATCCTTTTATATGGCTTTTCCAATGTTGGAAATAACAAACTTATTTTACGGCAGGATAATAAAGGTTGAACAAAGTGCAGGATAACAGGAAAACGCTTAAAGGTAACTTTATAATCATATGCCTGGTATTAATAATTGGGGCAGCTTTTGAAAATTTACCAAAGAAAACCAACCAACAATAAGCGCAAAAGTTGAATGTAAAAAAATGATAAAATTTCTCAGGCAGCAAGGGTGTTTTTGAATGCGGCAATGGCATGCCTCAAAATGGGAATATCAGACCAGGGCGGTTTAAAGTACGCTATTTACATAGAAGCAGGCAGGATCTTTAATATTGCATGAATGAATCCTTTATTTTTCTGAGCCTAAGTTGAAGCTAAGAATAATACCTTACCATTAATTATGGGAGGTGAATAAAAATTACTGATCCTGTAACAGGCATATTGTTTACAAAATTTAATATTTAAATGAACTACAGAAAGGATCTGACCTTGCATAGCTGAATTAAAGACTGATGGTTTAACAAAGGATTTGACATGGTGGGTAAAATCCCCAAAGCAGTTTAAAGGTATTACGATTTTAGTGAACAGTACCATGATACTGCAGGCACTTTAATTTAAGACAGTGATTTTGTTATTGGAGTAGATGACAGAAATTGTATATAAAATTTTGGGAATTAAAGTGTAAATGTAAAAAATTACGCAGCTGAAGTTTAAGGGAGTAGTGAGCAATTATTATCAACTTCGTTCTATTATTGTTAAATGCTAATGCTATAATGCCGAAGCTGAAGGTAATTTAAACTTGGTTAATTTGCCTGATTATAAGGATCTTAAGGTTTTTGTAGCCGCCTTAAAGAGTTAAAAGTTTGGATATTAGTTAAAGGTAAAAGTGGTATGAAAAAGAAAATACTGACTCTTTTGTCTGTAGCCATAGCGTCTGCAATTGTCTGTAATGCCTGTGTTATTCCTCCTCGCCATCACGGCGGGGCACAGCCTGCTCCGGCTCCCCAGGCACAGCCTAAACCTGCTCCCAACCCTGGTCCCGGCGCCGGGCACAATCCAGGCCCCGCAGGTCAAGCAGGGCCGCGCAGATAACCATGATTTATATAAACCGTAAGTGTAAATTTTGAGCCTTGAGGTGACCTTTTTATGAAAAAATCAATCTTGTATGCAGTAGTTTTTGCCGCCGCTTCATTGTTTGTCGGCCAAACCGTGGCGGCCCCCAACAATCCGCCCGCGCAGCAACAGCAGAGGGCCGGCAGCAAGGGCCAGCCTCAAAATGCGGCTCCCAATAAGGCTCCCAATAACAGGCCTGCTGCAAATGATAAGGGAGGTCCTGCCAAGCCTGCTGCCCATAGTAACAGAGGCCCTGCCAAGCAGGAACCAAAACGTAATCCCCCACCCCAAAAGGCACCTCCGCACAATCCTCCACGCAAGGATCCGCCAAGAAGGGGTTAGTCGTTATTAGAGGCTTTAATAGGACTGAAGTTTGCTTTTATTGTTGTCAAATTGGTAAATTTTGGCACTCATGCTAGAATGCGCCCCTGGCGACGGAATTTACGTCCGGACTTACAGGTAATATTTAAAGTTTCATAAAAAATCTGATGAAAAAGCAGGCTACAGTCATTTTGTGGGCTTTTGTAGCCCTTATTGCCTCGGTTCTTTCCTGCGGCATCGCCATTGGAATAGTCATTGCTGATGCCGTTTATTTCCCTGAGGACAAGTTTTCCGAAGAGGGGCTGGTGGAGAATTGTCAGGTGCTGTTTCTTTTTCTGGCAGCCCTGATTTATCTGTATCAAGCAGTCAATTACAAGAACAGATTTTATATTTTAATATGTGGAAATCTGTTGTGTATGGTTATAAGAGAGCTTGACGCCTTCTTTGACAAGTTTTCCCACGGAAGCTGGTCTTATATTGCAACAGCAGTCGCTTTAGTGTTTATTTTCTGGGCCTTTAAAGTCAAAGAGGGGTTTTACACTGTTATCCGTGATATGGCAGAGGTAATAGTCTCAAAACGGGCCTTTTGCTGGCTTTTTGCTGGAATAGTAGTTTCCCTGGCCTTTTCACGTCTTTTTGGCATGAAGGTATTCTGGATGTATGCTTTGGGTGACGATTATCTTCAGATAATGAAAAGAATGGCAGAGGAAACATTGGAGCTTTGGGGATATATCTTGATATTTTTTGCATCCTTTATAAATTTGATTGAAGAGAAGGCTGCCTGCTGCCGCGGCACAAATAACAGAAGGTGATAACTTAGGAAGTTAGAAAACCTGTTGTGAGGATTAAGACAGGTTAAAAATCTTAATTTTCCCGGGGCTTGGCACTAACTTGTAAGGACATTAGGAACTCCTGCACTCCAACTGTCATAAAGCGGGGGCCAGTTGCGCATCATTATCATGTACCACGACAGGGCTTTGGAAAAAGGCTGTAAGGACAATTAACTGGTCGCCTTGACGTCCAC
>CAYNSI010000166.1:0-4489 GCA_964399665.1 uncultured Enterobacterales bacterium
AGCATACGACCAAAATTGTATCGAGGGTTCGAATCCCTTCCTCTCCGCCAGCCCACCCCCTCTGGCGTTGGCGTCGTTTTTAGTCGAATAAAGCAGCGTCTTTGAATAATTTCCCCTGAAGATCCTTTGGGGAGACTATTGGGTCTTTTCCGTCAACAAGAGGCCAGGTAATATCAAGGTCAGGATCACTGTAGACAATGCAGTGCTCACTTTTTTTGTCGTAGTAATCAGTGCAGCTGTAAACGAAGTGAGCACATTCTCCCGTTACATAAAAGCCGTGCCCAAACCCTTCGGGGATCCAAAGCTGTCTGCCGTTGTTTTCTGACAACAGTATGCCAAACCATTTGCCAAAGGTTGGGGAGGATTTTCGCAAATCTACTGCTACATCAAAAACTTCGCCTCTTACCACTCGCACCAGCTTACCCTGGGGATGAGGCTTTTGATAATGGATCCCTCTTAAGATCCCCTTTTGGGAAAATGATTCATTCATTTGAACAAAGTTAACAGCAGGATTTGCTGCTTTTTTAAATTCACTGTCACGATAAACTTCTGAAAACCAGCCCCTGTCATCACCAAATCTGTCATTGGTAACTATCAATACATCATGAAGGGGGGTTGTTTCAATGCGCATTTAAAGCTCTCCGTAAGCAAGCTGGGTAAGATATCTGCCGTAATTATTTTTAGAAAGCGGTTTTGCAAGGGTAAGCAGCTGCTGTTGATCTATCCACCCCAATTTGAAGGCAATTTCTTCAGGGCAGCCTATCTTAAGCCCCTGTCTGCTTTCAACAATACGTACAAAGTCGGAGGCATCCAGTAAGGATTCCGGAGTGCCGGTATCAAGCCATGCAGTCCCTCTGCTCAGGATGTGAACATCAAGCTGCTGCTTTTTAAGATAGACCATATTGAGGTCGGTTATCTCAAGCTCCCCTCTTTGTGAGGGTTTTAGGGTTCTGGCATATTCTGCGGCCATGCCGTCGTAATAATAAAGTCCTGTTACGGCAAACTGGGATTTGGGATGTTTAGGTTTTTCTTCTATGGAAACGGCTTTTTTATCGCTGTCAAATTCCACTACTCCGTAACGCTCGGGATCATTTACCCTGTAGGCAAAGATGCTGGCTCCCGGGATGGTTTCATCAATATTGCCTATGATTCTGTGAAGATCGGATGAAAAAAAAAGGTTATCCCCAAGGATCATCAATGACGGATCTCCGTCAGTAAACTGTTCGGCTATTATAAGAGCTTGCGCCAGTCCGTCGGGATTTTGCTGTATGGCATATTCAAAGCGGATCCCCCATTGTGAACCGTCTTTTAAGAGGTTTTTGTATAAGGGCAGTTCATTTGGTCCTGATATGATGAGGATCTCCCTTATTTTCGATGACATAAGGGTACATAGGGGGTAATAAATCATGGGTTTGTCATAAACAGGCAGAAGTTGTTTATTAACTGACAGGGTCATGGGGTAAAGACGGCTCCCTGTTCCGCCTGCAAGAATGATTCCCTTCATGTGCAAGTTCTCAAAACCAGTGTATCCAACTGACAATAATTTAGCATGTGATATCATAATCTGCCACAGGTTTTGGGAAAGTTAGCGGCCATATTAATAAAACCATGTCTGATGAAGTAAGAGATAATGTAAATCCCATCAAAGATCCTCCCAAGGATTTGGATGCAGAGCGTAATCTCCTCGGGGCTCTCATGAAGGACGGCACTCTGCTTTCCAGAATTAATAATGAAATTGGGAACTTAAGCGAGGATGATTTTGCCTCGGAGAAAAACCGTATCATCTACAATGCGATCTTAAAAAGAGCCACCTCATCAGATGACTTTAATATTACGGTGATGGCAGATATCCTTGAAAACCAGGGACTGCTTGATAAGGTGGGCGGCAGGGCTTACCTGCTGGAGCTTGCCTCAATTACAAGCCCAAGCTCAGCTGTTGTCGAATATGCCCTGATTATTCGCGGTAAAGCCCGCAGAAGAAGGCTGATTGGAGCTGCCGAACACATTGCAGATATGGCCTATAATCCTAAAGGCAGAAGCAATGATGAGATTTTTGATGAAGCCCAAGGCATTATTTTTAAGCTGGCTGAGGACAATGCCCATACTGACTCGGGCCCCCGCAATGCCATTGATATTGCAGCAGAGCTTTTGGATAAGCTTCGTGAGGAATATCTTTCCGGCAAAAAAATGACAGGAATTGCCACAGGCTTTTCCGAACTTGATGATTTAACCTCAGGATTGCAGCCTGGCAGCCTTAATATTGTGGCAGCCCGCCCGGGAGTGGGGAAGACCTCCTTTGCCATGAATATTGTTGAGAACATTGCCATGAATCCTGAAACCAGGTATCCGGCACTGGTGTTTTCACTAGAAATGCCTTCAAATCAGATTGTACTGCGCATGCTGTCTGCATTCGGGAAAGTCAGTATGAAAGATCTGACTGAAGGCAGAGCTCAGAGCACTCAGTGGCATGACATAGTGCGAAAGGTGTCAATGCTTGCAGGAACCGTTAATGACGAGAAAAAAGGCAAGCTTTTTATAGATGATTCAGGTGATATTACCCCTCTTGAACTCAGATCTAGGGCAAGGAAATTGGCCATGGAGCAGGGCGGTTTGTCCGTTATCATGGTCGATTATATACAGCTGATGAAAGGGCAGACCAGGACTGACAACAGAAGTTTGGAGGTGGGGGAGATCTCAAGATCTCTCAAAATTCTTGCAAAGGATTTAGATGTGCCGGTCATTGCGCTGTCACAGCTTAATCGTGAAGTTGAGGGTAGAAAGGATCACCGCCCCATGAATTCAGATCTTAGGGAGTCAGGATCATTGGAACAGGATGCGGATGTGATTATGTTCCTGCACAGGGAAGCGATGTATAAACATGGCGAAGAGGCTGTTGACGACGGCAAGGCCCTCTTGATTGTAAGCAAGAATCGAAACGGAGCCACAAGGGATATAGAGCTGCAGTTTAAGGGTGAATATACTTCGTTCTTTGATAGGGCATCTTTCCATGCCAGGGAGGTCCTTCCCCTGCCAGATGCCATCTTTCAGTAACAGCGTAACGGTGATGGTGCATCAAAATTCTAAGGCACCAGTGTAAGGGAACAGCAGTGAAAGCCGTAATTGCACAAATAGACCACAATGCTCTTATTCATAATGTTAAGACCATTAAGGCAATGGTGCCTGACTCACATATTGCAGCAGTGGTAAAAGCCAATGCCTATGGTCACGGGCTTCTTACTGTGGCAGATACCCTTCAGCCTTATGTGGGGGCTTTTGCTGTAGCAAGGCTTGATGAGGCTCTGTCTTTAAGGGAACGCGGGATCAGCAGGGACATTATCCTTCTTGAAGGTTTTTTCGAAGATTCCGATATTAATACTATCTCACACCATAATTTTCTTACGGTAATTCATGATATTGAGCAGGTGGATGCCATAGAGCGGGCGGAAGTTGCAAAGCCCATACGATGCTGGATGAAGATTGATATAGGCATGCACCGTTTGGGAGCTTCATATGATCAAATTTCTGAGATGAAGTACCGTCTGGAAAACTGCAGGAACGTTAAACATCCTTTGGGATTGATATCGCATTTAAGTGTGGCTGATACGCCCTCTGAGTCTGAATATAATTGTGAGCAGATTGACCGTTTTATAAAGGTTTCCCGTGATTTTAAGGGGGATTTGTGCCTTGCCAACTCAGCAGGTATTTTGAAGTGGCCTGCGTCTCATACTAAATGGGTGAGGCCTGGAATTATCCTGTACGGGATCTCTCCTTTTGAAGATAAAGTAGGCAGTGATTTTGGGTTAAAGCCTGTAATGACGCTAAGAAGCTCGCTTATTGCAGTGCGTAAGGTAAAAAAAGGTGCGAAAGTAGGATATGGAGCGGCATGGACGGCCCCAGTTGATACTGTTATAGGAATAGCAGCTGTAGGTTATGGGGACGGCTACCCCCGTACTGCTCCGACTGGAACCCCGGTGTGGGTTAATGGCAGAATTGCTGGCAGCGTAGGGCATGTATGCATGGATATGATGTTTGTTGATTTGGGGCCGCAGGCTTCAGATCGTGTAGGGTCGGAAGTTGTTCTTTGGGGCAGTGAGGTTCCGGTCGAAAAGGTTGCCAAACTTTGCGGAACCATTCCCTATGAACTCGTATGTCATATAATGCCCCGCGTTAAGGTGTCAAACTTATGTACTTGAGTTGGTCTTGGTCTTTGATAATATCAATTGACTTGCAGGATGCAGCTTTGTGAATTAACAAAAATGAAGGACAAAGACTACGGACAGCAGGACTTAAATCCTTATTTTTGAGTGCACAATTAAAATCTAGCAAGACCCAAAATTTTGAGAGTTGCTTTAGATTAGGCGGAGGCAGATTTGGATTATGGTGGCAGAAATGGGCTCTCCACTTATTTCAGTTATAGTTCCGATGTACAACGTTGAAAGTTACATTGGTGACTGCCTGAAAAGTATTCTAAGCCAGACTTATACCAATC
>CAYNSI010000167.1:0-4475 GCA_964399665.1 uncultured Enterobacterales bacterium
TGGTCTTACCATGGTCAACGTGACCTATAGTGCCTACGTTTACGTGAGGCTTGGAACGTACAAACTTCTCCTTTGCCATTTGTTTTTCCCTATGAAAAAGAACCAGACTAAAATAAAAAAGCTCGCAGATCTGGATAACAACTGGAGCGGGCAGCGGGAATCGAACCCGTATCACAAGCTTGGAAGGCTTGGGTAATAACCATTATACGATGCCCGCATATGATTTTGAAGAACACGGTATCGGTGGTGGAGGGGGAAGGATTCGAACCTTCGAAGGCAGAGCCGGCAGATTTACAGTCTGATCCCTTTGACCACTCGGGAACCCCTCCACTTCGGCAATCCCTTTACATCCGGATCTTCCTGCCCAAGAGACCATGTGATCTCAAAAGCCGGCCTATTATGGCGGAGCAGCATTTTTTATGCAAGTACTTTTTCAAGAAATTTCGCCAAATTTTTACGGCACTGCCGCAAAGTCTCCCTGCGGTCGTGCTTATACCGTTATGACAACTTACTTATCTGGTACGAAAGCAGCTTTTCTGCAATTGTTAGCAAGCCCCCTTTTTAAAAAGTCTGCGCCGAGGCCGGATCTTGTGCCAAAACTTTAATTTTTAAAGACAGATCTACTGCCCCTGATCTGGAATATTTTCTCAACGCCGTGCCAGGATGGTTGTTGTAAAATGAACACGCAGTGTTAAGTTGTTAAGGGTTTTTCAATGTTTGACGCCTTGGTGCAAAAAGCCAAAATCACCTACCTTCTAAGTCAGGTTACCATAGAACACCTGCTTGAGGCCGAAGATGAAGGCAGGATTAGAATCAGTTACCCGAAATTAAGGCAGGATAAGGCTTTGGCGGATGAAATAAAGAGCACCCTTGGCAGCATTGATGCGGTGACTGATTATTCAATCAATGAAGTCACAGGATCGGTGCTTGTCCACTACAAGATCTCCTTAATTGAAAAAGCATCTTTTATTGACTCCCTGCTGACCGAAGTTCGCAGACAGTATCAAAAAGGAGGACAAAATGGCCGTTGACAACCCCTTTGTCATAGGTATTAAAACCGGAAGTTTTTTAAGAAAGCTTTTTTGTCTTGACAACAGCGGGCTTGTTATCGCCCACCGCATCAAAGGGAGGAGAAGATATACCTCAAAGACCCTCAAGGGTAAACATCAGTTATGTGCGGTCATTGAAAAGGCCCTGAGAAGATTTCCCTGCTTTACATCAATAGCGGTAAACCCGGTAACAGGAAGCATTACAGTCACCTATACTGCAGCAGAGCAGGTTATTGATACCATTTTTGATACGGTATCCCATCAAATCTCAGGACGCCATGCCCAGCAGGAAAAGACCATTATTCCTCCCACCCTTATTAATGCCGGCAATAATTTAAATGATACCGCCCGCAAAGTCCGCCATGATCTTAAGGTCTTTTTAAATCATACCGAGCCGCTTTTTCTAAGCCGTATTACAGGTGTGATCCTGGCAGCCTATGGTCTGTCAAGGGTAATCTTCAGGGGCGAGCGGCCTTCAGGGGTGCAGCTTTTTTGGTGGGGACTGGCCCTGCTGCTGCGCCAAACCCACAGGCACTACCGGCACCTTGCTGCACGATCTGATCTTCTGGCTGCAGCAGCTAAGCCTAAGGCAGGGCCTATGACAGAACAAAATACCGGGCAGAGTCAAGCAGGATCTGCTGACCCTGAGCGCTTCAGGGCGGCAAATGATGAGAGCCTGTAAATCACCATAACAAGTAAAATTATAAGGTTTGCCTGCACATGTATATAAGAGAATATACTTTTGCTCTCGGAGGGCAGCCCTCTTTGCAGCAAAGCGCCGTTATCGAAGCTTACCTTAGGCGACATCCTAAAGTAATAAGTGCTGTCCTTGGCTCGGACTGCGTAAAGGTCCATACCACAGCAGATCTTTTAAAAAAAGAGACCGCATCCTTAGCTGCTTTGGTTTTAAAAGCTGATCCTAATGCATCTGATGTGACCCTTAAAAATCACCCTGATGAAGCGGGGACGGCGGCCTTGCAGGATCAAAGCAATGAAATGATTCGTGCCAAAATTTCCTGTCACAAAAAACATGCTCTGCTGTCTCTGGTATTTTTTGCAGGCTTTGAGATCTTAAAAAGAACCAACCCTGCCCTTTATGCCTCGACCGCATGGTTAAGGCATTTGACTATCCTTGCTATAAGCGCCCCTCTTTTTAAAGAAGGGCTTTTGGATGCTGCAAGAAAAAGAAGACCAAATGCCGATACTTTAACCTGTACTGCCGTATTGGCCTCCATAGCCGCAGGAAAGCCTGAATCCAGTCTCTCGCTGCTTGCCCTGTCAAATTTTGCCGAAACCCTTGCCATCATGGCAGCCCAAAGGGCCCGTCAGAACATAGGCGATCTCATCGGTCTTAATGTCCAGGAAGTTTGGCTAAAACAGGATAACGGCCATGAAATAAAGGTTCACATCTCCCAAATAAAGCCGCATATGACAGCAGCCTTTCACCCCGGGGAGAAAATATGCATTGACGGCATCATCACCTTGGGGACTGCAACCATTGATGAGGCAGCCATAACAGGCGAATCCGTACCTGTCGTCAAAAAAGCTGGTGATTTAGTTTATGCCGGCAGCGTAATCATGGCTGGCGAAATAGATGTTGAGATCCTCAAAGCAGGTGATGATACTTCCCTGTCGCGCATTGTTCACATGGTGGAAAATGCCCAGACAAGACGCGCCCCCATCCAAAACTATGCCGATAAAATGGCCGCCTCCTTAGTGCCGGTCTCATTTATTGCCGCTCTGGTGGTGTATCTTGCAACCCGGGATCTTCAAAGAGTATTGAATATGCTCTTTATCGATTTTTCCTGCGGGCTTAAGCTCTCAACTGCAACTGCCATGTCAGCTGCAATATCAGCAGCCGCCTCGCAAGGGATTTTGGTAAAAGGAGGCAGCTTTATCGAGGCTGCAGCCTCAATTGACACCATTATCCTGGATAAAACCGGAACCATAACAAGAGGCCGCCCGGAAGTTACTGCCATAAACTGCCTTGAAGGATTTTCCCAAGAAAAGGTCATTGCCCTTGCTGCGGCAACTGAAATCCACTCCACTCATCCTATGGCCCTTGCCATTTTGGATAAGGCAGCAGAACTTGAAATTGCCATTCCTGAACATAACGACACCAAAACCATCTTAGGCCGCGGGATGGCAGGTGACATCCGCCCCTTTGAAGGCTGCCCCGGAGGAAAAACCCTTATAGGATCAAGGCGCCTGATGCAGGAGCATGATATTGCGGGGCTTGATTTTAAGGTGCAGCAAAATTCCGATGCCGGCTCCTTAATTTACATAGCCTTTGAAGGCCGTCTTGCCGGGGTTTTAGAAATAAGTGATCCTGTTCGTGATGATTTTAAGCGCACCATCAACCGCTTAAGGCACCTTGGCATCGAAGAGATAGTAATGCTTACAGGAGACAATAAAGCTGCAGCAAGAGACATCTCCCAAAAACTTGCCCTGGACGGCTTTTTGGCCGAGGTGCTTCCCGAGGAGAAGGCAGGCTATGTTGCCGCCCGCCAGGCAGAATGCAATGTTCTTATGGTAGGAGACGGCATCAATGACGCTCCGGCATTAGCCTATGCCGACATCGGGGTTGCCATGGGCACGGGCTGTACTGACACTGCCATGGAAATTGCAGATGTCACCATTAACAGCGACGACCCCTTAAAACTTCCCTTATACATCACCATAAGCCGTGATACCATGCACCTGGTACAGCAAAACTTTACCATCACGATTCTAGTAAATACCGCAGCCATGATGCTCGGAGCTTTGGGAGTCATAAATCCCATGATTGCATCAGTAGTGCACAATGCCTCCACCCTGGGGGTGGTAGCCAATTCCGTCAGAGTTCTGATTTCACATAAAAAGACGTAAAGTTCCTAAGGAGACACATCATGATAAATAAAACCATAGTATTAAGTTTTTTGGGCGGCCTTGTAATCGGCGCTGTAGGCTATAAGTTCTACAATGAAAACAAGGACACCATCAAAAGCAAATTAAAGGAGGCCGGCATCGTTCCTTCCTGCGGAGATTCAGGATGCTGCGGCGGCAGAAACTGCAGCGCCGATTTAAACCTGGAAGAACTTATGGCTCAAAAGGAGAGACTTGAAGATCTCATTGCAGAGCTGCAGGCCAATCAGCCCAAGGCTTAAAAGACATGGTGCCGCACCTTGGCAGGTTTTGCCTTAAGATCCTCGAGTCTGCGGCAGACTGCCCAAAAGGCACCCCAAAACGGCCCCCTGCTGGGGGTGGTTTTTTAAGATCTTTTTGACACGCCGCTTAAGTAGATCTCGATAGGGTAAGACAGTTAGACACCGCTGCCATAAGCTTCCTTTTGTGAAGCTGCAGGCAAAAAATTGTCAGCAGGTTTAGGTTTATCACCTCGTTTAACTTTGCATCATTTACAGTGACATTCGCTTTTTAAACGGCGAT
>CAYNSI010000168.1:0-4437 GCA_964399665.1 uncultured Enterobacterales bacterium
GTGCGATTCCTTCCGACACCAGCATCAGAGACACAGCAAGCAATGCAACAGCTTGAGCTGGCTTATATGGAAGCTAAAAACGATGACAGAGTTAACCAGCTTTTGCTCATTCCGTGTGTAATTTTAGATTTTCTCTGCATTCACCCTTTCCGCGACGGCAACGGGAGAATGTCGCGTCTGCTTTCTCTTCTGCTCTTATATAAAAACGGTTATGACGCTGGCAGATATATCTCTTTTGAGGAGCAGATAAACGAGCACAAGGCGTATTACTACGAATCTTTGAAACTCTCTTCCGACGGATGGTCGGACAATAAAAATAATTATTCCCCTTTTATTGAGAACTTCCTGTCAATGCTCTCCATGTGCTATAAAGAATTGGACAAGCGCTTTGCGATCATCCACGACAAGAAGTTTACTAAAAACAATAGAGTTGAGGCAGCGGTGCTTAACAACCTTACTCCTATTTCCAAAGCAGAAATTTGCCAGCTCCTCCCGGACATAAGTCCGACGACGGTAGAAGCTGTACTCGGCGTGATGGTAAAAAAGGGCGCAATCATTCGCATTGGACACGGACGGGCAACAAAGTATATTAAAGCCTGAGAATGGAGGTTCCCTTTAAGATTAATTAATTGCAGTAATTTAACTCCGCCCCCTTGAGAACTGCATCAAGCACTCCTTTCGACACCTTTTAACCGTGTATTGGAATGCTCTTAGTTTTGTCATTTTTTTTGCAAAATATGATGAGTTACGTTAATCCTTACCCGCTTTCATCCATCCTGCAGCAATTTCAACATTAGCTCTTTGTCTTTCATCCTCAGTCCTCAATGCCTAATCATAATGCATGCAGCACGAGTTGACGATAATAATTTGAAATGATCCCTTCAATTATGTCCAATTCCACATGATGAAAATGACAACAAACAGGATCGCACGAAAAGAAGATCCGCCTCTTGTTGTCTCCAAAAAGATAGAAAGAGTTGCAAAACCTAGGGCGGATTAACAAAAGCATGCTGCTCAAATACCAATGGCAAGACCTAAAAATCCCCTGCCTTTGGTGTAAGATCCTAATGTTGTGATAGTACGAAATTTTAGGAACGTATTATTTAATGGTTTTGTGAGCGTGTTTTGGCTCATTGAAAAGGAGAACAATATGGCAGAAGAGACTATCTTCACCAAGATAATAAACGGAACCATACCTTCTGATATTATCTACCATGATGATTTGGTCACAGCCTTCGCAGACATTGCCCCCAAGGCAAAACACCATATTCTTATAGTTACTAACAAGGCCATTCCTTCTGTCAATGAAGTTGTCTCTGAAGATGAAGCTGCCCTTGGCAGATTGTTTACTACGGCAGCTAAAATTGCCAGAGATCTTGGCATTGATAAGGAAGGTTACCGGCTTATAGTCAATGTCGGTAAAAACGGCGGCCAGGAAGTGCCCCACATCCACATGCATCTTTTAGGCGGCCAGAAGATGGGACCTTTTGGTTTTAGAACAGAATAAGGTAAGCCATGAAAGCTCTATTTCTGCCTTTGTGTACTGTTGTTTTTATAGCAGGCTGTGCCAATTTTAATGAAATGCCAAGAAGAAGTGACAGTCCTGATCCAAAGGTTCCTACAGCTTCTGAAACTCAAATTTCGGTGGTGGAAAATCCCAATTACATTCCTAAGGCTGCAGAAGAGGACTCTGGTCCTCCTGCCCTTGAAAGTACCGCGTCCTCCGTTCCTGATGTGGAAATTTTAGTTTATGAAGACAGCAATGCCAATGAGCCTTCTGTGGGACAAAATCTGCCTGATTTTGCTACAGGATCTGAGTTAAGCCAAAGGTGCGAAGGTTTAATTGCCTCCAATCTTCCTGAAATAACGGCCAAATTGGTGACACGCATCAGTTCACGCCTTAATGTTGATTCCGGAGCTGTTTATGTGGCCCCTACCGTGATCCCTCCTAATTTAAGAGAGTGCGTCATGGACTTAAGCCCTGTAGTCAAAAGTACTTTAAAAGCACAGGGAAGCCGGCTGGTTCCCTTATCTGAAGGTACCAAAGAAGAACTTGAGATAAGCCAAAACACCGGAAACAGCGCCCTGATACCACAGCTTATAAGAGCCTGCAGGCAGCATTCGATACCATATCTTGTTGTAACCACCCTAAGGGGTGTGGGTACTGAACCTGCCCTTACGGTAAGGGCAGTAAGGGTAGTTGACGGCGTCACCATGGCTCAGGCATTAGAAAGAGTAGGTCCCAAGCGGGATGAGGGCAATTCTCCTGCAAAAGGCCCATCTCAATTCCAATGGAAACTACAAAGGGATGAACAGTAGCTCAAAGCCGCAGAGGCTGTGTTGAATTTCGCATAACATGGGAAAACCAGAAGGTCTTTTTTGGGGGTTAAACTTTCCTGATTTTGGAGCCTTAGAGGCTCTTAATGATATACCAGACTTTTAAGCCCTTAAGAGCTGCTGCGCTTCCTGATGGGCTGACCAGGAAAGATAGCCTCCTGAGACATTGTAAACCTTTTCAAAACCCAAGCCCTTTAGAATGCAGGATGCAATATGCCCTCTAAGGCCTGACTGACACATAATCACATAGGTTTTGCTATTGTCAAGCTCATTCATGCCTGCTGCCACACGAAGACTCTCCAAAGGAAGATTGACAAAGTAAGGAGCGCTGCCCTTTTTAAATTCTGCTTCTGTTCTGATATCAACAAATACAGTGCTGTCCTTGTCAAAACTGTCAAGATTATCGGCACTTACTGAAAGGGTAAGACCTGCTATCACATTGGCAGCTGCAGCTCCTGCCACATTGACAGGACTTCTTGGGGCAGAATAGGGCGGGGCATAGGCACTTTCAAAGTCCACCAAATCTTCCACCACCCCTTGTTTGAGCATCAGGGCAGAAATGACTTCCAGGGCTTTATCCACTCCGTCTGCACCTGCTGCCTGGGCACCTAAAATGCAACCGTTTTTCCGGTTGAAAATAAGTTTCAAGTGAAGACTCGAACTGTTGGGGTACCAGCTGACATGGGACGGCGCATGTACTGTAACCTCACACACATCGCTGTGATCTGCAAAAGAGCTTAAGTTAAACCCTGCACTTCCTGCAGTAAGGTTGAAGATCTTAACAATTGAAGTACCTAAGGCTCCTTGATAAACCTTGGTGGCAGGATCTTCGTTTTTAGCAAGGTATTCTGCAAGAACGCGGGACTGCTTTTGTGCAGGGGATGCCAATGCCGTGTGCGGGTACAATCCTGAACTTGTCCTCTTCAAAACCACAGCATCTCCTAATGCAAAGATATCAGGATCTGAAGTTGCAAGATGTCCGTCTACAATGATAAAACCTTTGTCATCAACTTCTATGCCGCACTCTTTGGCAAGGGAGCTTAAAGGTCTTACCCCCAGTGCCATTACCACCAGGGAAGTTTTTATAGCAGAACCGTCAGAAGTTTTTACCTCAAGGCCCTCTTTTGTTTCTGCAATGTCATCTATGGCTGTGTTAAGCTTCACCTCAACCCCGTTTGCCTCAAGCTCATGCTTTATATAAACGGACATTTCCCTGTCAAGTGAGGCTAAAACCCGAAGATCTTTTTCAAGCAGAGTAACCGCAATACCCTGCCTGACAAGATTTTCGATGATCTCAAGTCCTATAAATCCAGCTCCCACCACCACGGCATCTTTAACTTGGTGCTTTAAAATGTAGGCCTTGAGGTTTACAGCATCCAAAGCTTTGCTAAGAACAAAAACTCCTTTTTGGTTTACTGCAAAATCGGGAAGTGATGCCTCAGAACCTGTCGCTATAACAAGTTTGTCGTAATAGACCTTCTCACTTTGTCCCAGGATATTTTTGACATAGACACACTTTTCTTGGCGATCTATGGCAACTGCCCTGGTGCTTGTTTTTACCCTGATACGGTACCTGCGGTCCAGAAGTGAGGCTGAGGCTGCAAAAAGACTTTCCTCATCTAGTACCTTACCACCCACAAAATACGGTAAAGCACAGGCAGCATAGGAGATTTCTTTTTGTTGTTCAATTAAGGTGATCTGGATCTTTTCCCTTAATCTTCTTAATCTTGTGGCAAGGGAGGCACCTCCTGCTGCAGCTCCTATGATCACAACCTTCATTTAACCACTCCCAAGGCAGGCAGCACCCTGTCTTCTTGTACGGCTTTCGATTCTAACAGCAATTATGCGCTTATCCCTCTGATTTTTTCTGAAATTTTATCAGGAGAGCTTCTGTAAAATGCGGCTCTTATCTTTCGGGATCATCACCCTTTAAGCTTGTCAAGCTGCTCTTGAGTTAAAGTGAGCTCTTCTAAGATCACGACCTCGCGCATAGGCGTTGATGCACTTTTTTTACCCCTTTGCTGCTCATTGATGATCACCATAACGCAGGGGACAATGGTAAGAGGCTCAATCAAATCGGCATATTTGCGATCTAAAAAC
>CAYNSI010000169.1:0-4385 GCA_964399665.1 uncultured Enterobacterales bacterium
AATGATTTGAGTTTTATTTGGGTGTATCACTTGAAAGACCTATGTTTGGCGGCGCTTAAATTGTGCTTTAATTTCACATAACTAATCAAAAATCAACAGATTTAGGGCAAAAGTCAGCGCAGGCAGTACTGTCCTGAAAGCCTGACGGCTGTAAAATTATTGTCAAAGGCTTTTTGCAGGATCAAGGTCTTGTGGCTGTTTGGCAGCAAATCGGGCTTTAGAATCAATGTCACCTCTCTTCCTGAGGTTCAGGAAGAAGTTCGGGGAAGAAAATTTTTTTCATCATAAGATCATCTCCCTTTTTAAAGCATATTACGCCAAAAATTGCCCCCAAAAGTCCTGATATCATGCCCCACACGATGTTATGAAATCCAAGAAAGCTTAGATTAAAAATGTACAGAAGACTGTATACTCCCATACCAAAGATAATAGAGCACAAAGCTGATTTGGCATTCATTTTTGACCAAAAAAGCCCTAAGATCAGGGGCCAGAAAAAAGCTGCCTCCAAACCCCCGAAGGCAAACATATTGATCCAGGCAGCAATATCGGGAGGATACAATGCCAGCACAATGGTAACGAGCCCTAAAAATATGGTTATAAGGCGGGCCCACCGGACTCCTTTGATATCCTCATCTCTTAAGGCGCGTTTGTTTAAATTAAGATAAAAATCCCGCATCAGAGTGGAAGTTGAAACAATAAGAAGCGAGCTTACCGTTGACATAGTCGCCGCCAGGGGGGCTAAAATTGTTATCGATGCCAAAAAAGGATCCATTCTTAAAATTATCAGGGTGGGAATTACGGCATCGGTGCCGTTTTCAGGCATGTCAGTAATTATTGATCTTGCAAGGACTCCTATAAGAGTCATTCCTATCATCAGGGCGCCGCAGATCACCGTGGCATAAAACATGGCCTTGTGGAGATCTGAAGTTTCCTTATATGCCATACAGCGCACCAGAGACTGCGGCAGCCCCGCAGTGCCGAACCCCACCAAAACCCAGGCTGAAAAAAGCAGGGTAAAAGGCAGTGCTCCTGCAGAGGTCACGGTAAGCAGGGTAGGGGCCCCGTCAGCTTCTTTTTTGGTGTTCGCGATAGTTTGCATCAAAGAGGTCATGCCGCCGCCTTCTTTGATGATGGAAAAGCCCAAAACCACCATTCCTGTTATCATCATCACAGCACAGATGGTATCTGTAAGCGCAACTGCCTTAAACCCTCCGGCAGTGTAGATTACCGTCACGGAAGCAAAAAGAATTAGTCCTGCAGCATAGTCCATTCCGGTTATGGCAGAAAAAATCTGGGCACCGCCGACAAACTGGGCAATATTCATGGCGGTAAAAAACACGATTAGGAAAAAGGCTGACAGTAAGGACACCAGCCGGCTGTGATAGCGCTCATGCAGTAAATCTATCACGGTAAGGGAAGAAGTTTTTCGTGACAGTATGGCCATCTTTTTGCCGACAAGCCCTAAAACAAAAAATCCTGTGATGATTTGGGGGGCTGCAAAAACCACCCATCCCAACCCCAGATTCCAGGCAATCCCGGGCCCTGAAACAAAGGATGATACCGAGCCGTATGTTGCAACCAGGGTCATGGCAAGAACCACCCCTCCTAAGCTTCTGCCTCCAAGAAAGTATTCTTTTTGTGATTTATCTTGTTTTAAGGAGCGCCCGGCATAGTAAGAGAGCATAAGGAGTGCAGCAAGAAAAAGCAAAACCGGGATAATGGCAGGGGACATGGCAGCTTAAGGATGTAAGGAGAAGTTTTTAAAGAAGAACTTAATTAGGATCACAACTGCAATTACGGACAGCAAATAACCCCCGATGCACGAGAGGGTAAACCACAAGGGAAGACCCAGCACCATCCCCGTTTCAAAATCATCATAAAACAAAAAAATCATCAGCCAGAAGAAGGCAAACAACATCAGGGCGGCAGCAAAAACAGCCCGCGCCTCCTTATTCATTTGGATAAATTTTTCCCTGTAGGTAAGATCTTCTTTTGCCATAGGGAAAGTTTTGGTGTTTTTCAGTTTAAAAGTTCCTGTTTTACAAATTCCTGTACTTTAGGTCCCAGCACAGGATGGCGCATGGCATATCTAATGAAGGTTTTAACGTAGCCTTCCTTATTGCCGCAGTCATGACTTCGTCCTACGATGACATAGGCATTGACGGCCTTGATACTCATTAAAAGATCTATAGTGTCGGTAAGCTGAAACTCACCTCCGGCTCCTAAGGGGGTGCGTTTGAAAAAGGGCCAGATCTCAGCAGGCAGGACATAGCGGCCCACCACGGCAAAATCAGAGGGAGCTTCATCAACGGAGGGTTTTTCGATAATAGTTTTTATCGCAGCATCCTCACCAGGCTTGGGTTCGACCCCCTGTAAATCTACAATGCCATATGAGGAGACTTCCTGTTTGGCAACTTTTTCCACCATGATCTGGGCATTGCCGCTTTCTTCAAAGCGCTTGATCATGGCAGCCAGGTTTTCCGTGGCAGGGTCCCCAAGACTGTTGTCTATAATGACATCAGGCAGGAGAATGGCAAAAGGATTGCTGCCTATAATAGGGTTTGCACACATGATAGCATGGGCAAGTCCCCTGGCCTCTCCCTGACGCACGTGCATGATGGTAACATCTTTGGGGATGATGTTTTGTACTTCAGAAAGCAGCTGGCGCTTGACCCTTTTTTCCAGGGTGGCCTCAAGCTCAAAGGAGGTGTCAAAATGATTGCCGATGGCATTTTTGGAGCTGTGGGTGACCAGCACGATATTTTTAATTCCGGCTGCCACCGCCTCGGACACTACATACTGAATAAGGGGTTTGTCAACCAGGGGCATTAATTCCTTGGGGATGGCTTTAGTTGCTGGCAAAAGCCTGGTCCCAAGTCCTGCCACCGGAATAATGGCATATTTGATATTACCGTAATTCATGTCAGGCATCACAGATCCTTAAAAACAGCTCTTAGCTTTGTTCCTGCTGATTTTCCTTTAAATTATTCAAAACTTCAGGATACTTTTTAAACAGGTATAGAACGCATCCTACGGCGAAGAGGAAATTTAAAAGTGCATTCCCGAAGGTTTTGTAATTTACCCATAAATCTTCCGCAGCTTTTTCGGTGATTCCGAAAATTACCGGAAGATAAAAGGCTATTATGACATTAAGAAGCCCCGCCAGGATAAAAAACACCATCCACATGGTGCCCATTTTAAGCCATATGACAGCAGGGAGTTTAATCTCTTGTCCAAAAAGGTAGGAAAAGGGATTGCGCCTTAATACAAATTGACAGACCAAAATAGCCGCAGCCAAGATAAGATTTACTACCGTAACTTTCCACTTGATGATGTCAGGATCGTTCAAAAGGACCGTGGGCAGGCCGAACAGCAGCACTGCTGCCATCACAAATACCTGCATCCTGGAAACTTTTTTAAAAAGAACATAGTTAAGTACAAAAGCTGCGGCGCAGGCGCCCACTATTACTGCCGTGGCACTTATCAGATCGGAGGTAAGTTTATAGGTTACGAAAAAGGCTATTGCCGGTGCAAATTCAAGGATTTTAGACAGCATAGGTTAACTCTTTATTACTTGAAAGGCGATTATAACACGTGCTGTTAAAGTCTTTTGTAGTAAAGCCCCTGGTTGGAGGCTTTTAGTATCTCAAACCTGAAGTCCTGAAAGCGCAGGGTACGGTTTTCTTTCAAATCATAGCTTATGACAGGTCCTTTTCTGCCGCTGCAGTCTTCTGAGGCAAAGCTTAGAATATCTCCTTCACGGCCGAAGTAATAGACGGTTGGAATGCAGACATTTTCAAAAGTATCGGTTACCGTGCCGAATGAAAAGACTATTTTTCCCTCAGGAGCACAGGATATGATATTAAGGTCTGAAAGGACACAAACTGAAGTATCATCCTTTATGATGACTGCCTTTAGGGGATCACAAATAAGACAGGTTTTAATTCTGGCATAGCCGTCATGGGACGTGGCTTCAAAGACAAGAGAATTATTGCTGCGGTATTTTAAAGGATAAGATCCCTGCTCAAGGGTAACTGCTCCTGATTCCTGTTCAAAGGGAATGATAAGAACTTCCTTTAGACAATAGTTGTCAGCGGTTGTAAGCGGGGCTCCTATTGAGGCAAAGGCAAGCTCATTTTGCTGCGGGCGGATCTCAAGAGCGCAGTTGTCATCTGCAACAGCTGTAACTGACACTCCCATAAAGAAAATCATGCCTGCAATGGCGGTTACTGGTGCGCTGTTCATAGACTGAGTATATCATTTGAAAGCCTGGCTGAGCACTAACATTAGTGATAGTCTGAGGTCTTTAAAACAGGATGACTGGGTGTAGCAGACCTTGTCCGTGCTATGATAAAGGCTGATATCTAAGGGGATTATTATGTCGA
>CAYNSI010000170.1:0-4371 GCA_964399665.1 uncultured Enterobacterales bacterium
ATGAAGCTTTTGAAGCTGCCAAAACCCAACTTGTTGACCGCAAATATGCCGTAAGAGCAACATCAAAACAAGTTGTGGCAGCAGGGCTTGTAATTGTCAATGAAAAACAGGCAGATAACAAACAAGACCCAACCAGTCTAAGGGAAATCGTAAGATTTGATGAGATCACAGTCTAAAAGTCGAATGTCGCTGTAAATGCTACAAAGTTACACGAGCCTTAACGGTTTTCTGCCTGCAGAAAATCGGATGGTAAAGTGTGACAATTTGGCTGAGCACCAACAAACGTTGGTATCTGCCTGTCTTCCTATCTGCTGTTAGAAGCTCTCTGCACTTTTTGACACAACATTAAAAGTTGCAGCAATGCCGCAAAAGAGCGGATCTAGCTCTCTTTGCTGATTTTCTCATCTTCTGCTCTTTGATTTGAAATCTCAACCACCCTTGCTCTGATGCGCTCTTTGACAAGATTGTTGGAGCATAGGCGCAGGGCTTCATTAAAAGATCCTATGGCGGGGGCATATTGAGCCTTTAGGCTTAAAAGATCACCCCTGCTTTGTAGATAGGAGCACTTATCCCCACTTTTTTCCTGGGCCGTGGCAAGAAGCTCCAATGTCAGGGTCGAAGGCTCATTTTTATTGTGATATTCACGAAACAGCCTGATGGCATCATCATACCTTCCTGAGGTGATATAGCTGTTGGCAAGATTTACGATAATGGACAGCGAATTGGGAGTCCTGTTATAGGCATTTTGCAGTCTTCGGATGGCATTTTGGGCCTGGTTTTGCTTTAAATCAAGATCAGTTAAAAGATCGATGACAAAGACATTGCCCGAAAGTCTGCCGCCTAATTTGGCAAGAGCCTCCCGAGCCTCGGTATAATTGCCAAGCTCGTAGTTTAAAAGGGCAAGAGCATAGTTTTGATAGACAGCGTTTTTGACAAAGGGGGTATGTTCCATAACTGGAAGCAGTTCTTCAGGCTTCCTTTGTGAATATCTGACATCAACTCTTGCCTTTGCCATGTAAAAATCAGGATTAGTGGAATTTTTCCTCGAGGGAAGTCTGGCAACCCTGTTTCTTGCCTCGGCAACCCTGACTTCAGATAAGGGATGGTCAATAAGCATGGTGTAGGCGGGGTTGAGATTTCTCTGCATGGCAAGAAGACGTCTGAACATGTCTATGGCACCTTCAGGGTTGAATCCTGCCCGGTAAAGCAGAGATATTCCGATGCGATCGGCTTCATATTCATTGTCCCTGGTAAAGTTAATGCGCGACTGCAGCGCAGCTCCCATAGTGGTGTTAACTGCGGCCATGCCAAGCGCAGGATTAATGATGGACATGGCAATGGAGCCTATTAAGGATGCTAAGGTGACATTATTTTTAATGCTCTGGGCTTCAATAAAACGAGCCAGATGCCTTTGGGTCACATGTGAAATTTCATGGGCGAGGACGGAGGCAAATTCATCTTCAGTAGCGCAATGAATAAAAAGTCCGGCATTTATCTGTACTTTGCCGCCTAAAAAAGCCGATGCATTCAAGGAAGTATCGTTGACTAGGAAGAACTCAAATGGAAAGTTGACATTATCGGCATTCATTAAGAGCTTATTGCTAACAGAACCTATGTACTCATCCATCACAGGATCATTGATAATGGGAAGGGAAGCCCTGGCTTTGCGGATTAAAAACTCGCCTATCTGTTCTTCTTTTTGAATGGTAAGCCCCAATACTCCTGCAGTCCCAATGTCAGGAACATAAATATCATCAGCCTGTATCTCCCAAGTGATAAGACCTAACACAAGACCAAGTCCCAAAGACAGGGATAAAGCCTTAAGTTTTTTTGCGGATGATGTTTTCAAGAGTATTGCACCAGACATTAAAGAGCCTAAGCCTAAGAGTTAATTTCAGACTAAGATACAACAAAGCTGCGGCAAAACAAAGGGTACGGCTTACAAATATTAACAGTGATGAAGCCTTGCCGCCGCTAATTTGCCTGAAATTTTGACAGGAGATCTTTTGCAAACGGCAGCTCTTATCTTTTGGGGTCATCGGCCTTTAAGCTTGTCAAGCTGCTCTTGAGTTAAAGACAGCTCTTCTAAGCGTACGACTTCCTTCAGCAATGAACAGAATCAACTGTTGGAATCGTAAGCCGTAAACAAAGAGCTTAGAGTACAAAACACACCGCTTGAGGAAAAGATGCTCTGAAGCTTAAAATTCCCAAAACGAAAGTTGTGAAATTCCATAATGTCACTGCCGCCCCGCCTGCAGTCGCAGGTGCCGGGCTATGTCTCAAAAGCCTTGGTTTGCCACTTTCTCATAGGGGTTTAAACTTAGAACAGGTTTGGCGAAAAATGCGTAAACCTTCACCTAACATGCGCAGGGAGTATAGGCTTAGGAGATCTCTATCTAAACTTAAGTTCTGCTACCCTGATAATTGGTATTATGTGAGATTCAACATAATAGGCAGGTTAGTTAGGGCAGTTAATGCCCGGTCCCTTATTTAAAGCAAAATTTGTTTCCTGCCTTCCAAAATTTAATAACTTTTTCTAACATAGGCACAAGACATTTTTAAGGCAGTAATCATAATGTTAAGCTTGTTTAAAGATTGGTACAGGCGCCACTTCAGTCAGCCGGGCACCGTGGAATTTGCGCTGGTTTTAGTCGGAGTATTTATTCTGGTCTACTATTTTATGTGGCTGGTAGGCCCCCTGGTGGTTGCCGTGGTTCTTGCCTATTGTCTGGACTATTGGGTGGTGTCCTTAAAAAAATACGCCAAATTAAGCCGTCATGTCGCCTCCATCGTCGTTATGACTGCCTTTACCGGTCTTGCCGTGCTGCTTTTTGTCTTGATAATCCCTCAGTTTGTCCGCCAGGGATCGCAAATGTATGATTCACTGGTCATGATGAGCCAGGAGGTCGTTGCCGAACATCCCCTTCAGGATGAGGACACCACGGTAAACACCGATCTTGATACCATAGTTGCCAATAATATCTACAGGATAGTAACAGATCTCCCGGATCCTATCCCCGCCATGGTGGAGGAGACAGATATTTTCAATGCTGTCCATACGATAAGAACCCAGCTTACCGTTCATATCTTAAGTTTGGTAAGAACCCAGCTGATGCCCTCTGTGGTCAATATCTTTACCTATCTTATGTACATCATTATTGTGCCGGTCTTCACCTTTTTAATGCTTTACAACAAAGGAGTTTTATTAAGCAGGGTGGGGAAGTATCTGCTGCCTAATAACCAGATCTTGATGAAACACTTCTGGCCCGGAGTAAGCCGCCAGATTGAAGGTTATATAAGGGGCAAGGCCATACATGTAGTGGTGATTACCGTGGTAAATACCGCAGCTTTTCAGATTTTCAGCCTAAATTACGCCATTTTGTTGGGGGTCGGGGTAGGGCTTTCGGTGATTGTCCCCTATGTCGGGGCCGTTCTTATTGCCATTCCCGTGGTGGTGGTTGCCTTGCTGCAGTTTGGGCTTACTACGACGCTGTTTTGGCTTTTTGTGGTTTATCTGGTCATTCAGCTTCTTGACAGCAATGTCTTAACTCCCATGCTGTTTTCCAAGGCCATGAATCTGGACGCTTTCTCAATTTTAGCTGCCATTTTAATCTTCGGGGGCCTATGGGGCTTTTGGGGGGTCTTTTTGGCAATTCCTCTGGCAACTTTTGTAAAAACCCTGATAGTAGGCTGGCCGAGTCTGGATAAGATTCAGGATGACCTTAAGGCAGAGGAACCTGTCATTAATAATAATGAGTTAAGGGCTGAAGGGCCTGATTTAAAAACCGACCCGTCATCACATGATGTTCTTGATGAGGATCTCAAGATTTTATCAGACAAAGTCTGCCAGGGTACACCCTTAGGATCGGAGGATCGGAAAAATCTCTTAAAGGGTGAGAAACCTTAAAAGGCCAAAGTTAAGGTCAGCTGAAGTATGTGCTACCCAAGATTTTATTGCAAAGAGGGTGGCACTTCGGCTTAGGTCGGCGCATTTTGGAAGGTGGGCTTTTTTAAATACCCGTTAGCGGGCTCTGAAGGTGATGCGGCCCTTGGTGAGATCGTAGGGGGTGATCTGCACGGTAACTTTGTCACCGGTTAAAATACGGATGTAGTTTTTGCGCATCTTGCCTGAGATGTGGGCCATGATGACATGACCATTTTCAAGTTCTACCCTAAAGGTGGTATTAGGCAGGGTCTCCAGTACCGTGCCCTGCATCTCAATACTTTCTTCTTTTGCCATAAATTATAAAAATTAAAATTCCTTTGCTAAACTTACTTTACGTTACAAATTTATAGGTGACCTTACAAATTTGCTTTCAGGCTTAAAACCCGTGCAATTATACTCTAAAAAACTTAAAAATACCCAGGATA
>CAYNSI010000171.1:0-4237 GCA_964399665.1 uncultured Enterobacterales bacterium
GCTGTCTTTAACTGAAGATCAGCTTGATAAGCTTAAAGGTGGATGTTCCTAAAGATCAGAGCCGCTTTTTGCAAAAGATCTCCTGATAAAATTTCAGAAAAATTAACGGCATAAACTTATTCACTGTTAGAATCGAAAGCCGTACTTAAAAAACTTAAGATTTTTTATAAGGTTATGATTGCAGGGCACCTGTAAAAAGCTGCAGGATGCCCTGCTTTAAAGAGGAGTTTAGGATGAAAAAATTTGCTGTGGTATTCCCGGGGCAGGGTTCACAGTCAGTTGGCATGTTAAAGGACTTTATGGGGAATAAAACTGTCGCTTTAACTTATGAAGAGGCCAATGAGGCTTTAGGCTTTGATCTTAAAAAAATTACTTTAGAAGGACCTGAAGAACAGCTTAACAGCACCGAAATTACCCAGCCTGCTATTTTGGCAGCATCAATTGCCGTTTTCAGGGTCCTCAAGGAGACGGGATTGACTCCAATGGCTTTTGCAGGACACTCCTTGGGAGAATACTCAGCTCTTACGGCATCTGAAGTCATTGACTTTGCTGATGCCCTAAAATTGGTGCGTTTAAGAGGCCTGGCAATGCAGGAGGCAGTGCCAAAAGGGGAAGGCGCCATGGCGGCGGTCTTGGGCCTTGAAGATGATCTTATTGAAAATATTTGCAAAGAAGTCTCTTATGGCGATGATGCCGTGTGGGCTGCCAATTACAATTCCCCTGGGCAGGTTGTCATTTCAGGCAGGGCAGGGGCAGTTGTGCGGGCTACTGAAAAATTACAGCAGGCAGGGGCTAAAAAGGTGGTAATGCTTGAAGTGTCGGCTCCAAGCCACTGTCCCCTGATGCAAAGTGCCGCAGACAGAGTAAAGGAGGCTTTGGATGATATTAAGATTAATAATGCTGTGATCCCCATTTTTTGCAATGCCAGGGCAGAGTCTGTGACCTTAAGGGATGATATTGCAGATTGTCTTTACAGGCAGCTGATAGGTCCGGTGCGCTGGGTTGAAAGTGTCAGGAATATGGCAAAAAGTGGAGTTGAAGTTTTCCTGGAAGCAGGCCCTGGCAGGGTGCTTGGGGGGCTTATTCGCCGTATTGACAAGTCCTTTAACACTGCAGCCATCCAGGATGAGGACAGCTTGCACAAGGCAGTATCACTTATTGAAGGATAGGAGAGGGCAATGGGTGCTTTTGATTTTTCAGGCAGGGTAGTCCTGGTAACCGGTGCCTCGCGTGGTATCGGCAAGGCAGTTGCCAGGATGTTTTCTGAATGTAATGCCAAAGTGGCAGGAACAGCTACTACGCAAAACGGGGCTTTGGCAATTACAGAAGAACTCAATGGCAGGGGCGCAGGGTTGGTGTTTGATGCTCTAAAGCCAGATACTGCAGAAGATTTGGTTACTTTAGTGATAGACAAATTGGGCAGTGCCCCTGATATTTTGGTAAATAATGCCGGGATCACGCGCGATACACTTTTTATGCGCATGAAGGACAGTGACTGGGATGAGGTCATCACCTGCAATCTTTCCTCAGCAGCACGTCTTACCAAAGCCTGCATCGGACCTATGATGAAAAAGCGCTTTGGGCGCATCATTTCGATTACTTCAGTTGTAGGGGAAACCGGTAATCCCGGGCAGTGCAACTATACGGCCTCAAAGGCAGGACTGATAGGTTTTACCAGATCACTTGCCCAGGAGGTAGGTTCGCGCGGTATTACCGTAAATGCCGTAGCCCCGGGCTTTATATGCACTGATATGACAGCAGGGCTTAGTGAAGAACAGAAAAAAGCCTATGAAGCTAGGATCCCCTTAAAAAGAATGGGGCAGGCTGATGATATTGCCAATGCGGTGCTGTTTTTGGCATCTGACATGGCATCCTACATCACGGGAACTACCCTTGATGTCAACGGCGGGATGCGCTGTGCCTGAAATTAAAGGTTCAATGAGGCTTTTTGGTGTATGGCATATCATAATAGCGTAGGGTAAAATTAAAACTTAAGGAACTTAAGGCCTATGCTGCTACAAGGACTGTAAAAGGGCTGTGTCCGTGACAGCAGGGTTTTAAGATTTTGTAGTCTGCTTTTTGCAGGGCATCATCACCAATTTTAAGCTTGGGCTTTGCATTTAAGCTTGAGTTTAGAATGTGATCGAGTTTGTGTAATAGTGTTGTGGGTGCTACCAAAAAAGCATTAAAACAGCTATAATGCCCCCAGCTTTTTAGTGTAGGCATTGGGCCTCACAGCTTTAACATAGGACAGGATCTGCCAAAGTGCAGACTGATCAAGGAAACAAATGAGCAACAGTATTGAAGATCGCGTAAAGAAGATTATCGTTGACATGCTGGGTGTTAAGCCCGAGGATGTCGTTCCGGAAGCATCATTCGTTGATGACCTCGGCGCTGATTCCCTCGACACCGTTGAATTGGTGATGGCTCTTGAGGAAGAGTTTGAGACTGAGATCCCCGACGAAGAAGCTGAGAAGATCAATACCGTTCAGGCAGCCATTGACTACATCAAAAGTCACCAAGGGGAATAATTTTTAAAAGAAGCGGCGTAATACCCGACTTTTTTGCATTGGAAAGTGGGAGATGGGAGCATCTCCTTATTTTTGTCCCGCTGAAAAATACCATCAAGTTTTAGGAGGCAGAAGCAGTGCGCAGTCGCAGGGTAGTGGTAACCGGTCTTGGGATGTTAAGCCCGGTGGGTAGTACCGTCACGGAATCCTGGCAGAACCTGGTTGCAGGCAAGAGCGGAATCAGGACTATTGAGCATTTTGATGCTTCGGCATTTTCAGTGAAAATTGCCGGCACTGTTAAGAATTTTAATCCTTTGGATTTTGGGATCTCTCCTAAAGATGAACGCAAGATGGATCCTTTTATTCAGTACGGCATTGCTGCAGGGTTAATGGCCTTTGAAGATGCCGGACTTGAAGTGACAGAAGAAAACGCCGTGCGCATAGGCTGCATGGTAGGATCGGGGATCGGGGGCCTGGGATTGATTGAGCAGAATATCTTAGGTCTTGCCTCCAAAGGGCCCAAAGGCATCTCTCCTTTCTTTGTGCCTTCTACCATTATCAATATGGTTTCAGGGCATCTTTCCATTATTAAGGGGTTAAGGGGCCCAAATTTAGCGACTGTTACAGCCTGTGCTTCAGGAACCCATGCCATTGGCCTGTCGGCCCGTCTTATTGCCTGCAATGATGCTGATGTTATGGTCTGCGGCGGCTCTGAAAAAGCATCAACCCCCATGGGAATAGGCGGCTTCTCTGCCTTAAAGGCTCTTTCAACCCGCAATGATGAACCCCAGAAGGCTTCCCGTCCCTGGGATGTAGATAGGGACGGTTTTGTGCTCGGAGACGGCGCGGGGATTTTGATCCTTGAGGAGTATGAGCATGCTAAAGCCCGTAATGCCAAAATTTATGCTGAACTTGCAGGTTTTGGCATGAGCGGTGATGCCTTTCATATGACAGCCACCCCTGAAGACGGTTCCGGGGCCCGTCTTGCCATGGAATGTGCCATAAAAGATGCCGGCATTGAGCCTTCACAAATAGGCTATATCAATGCTCACGGGACCTCTACCCATGTAGGGGATATCTCTGAACTTCGTGCCGTAAAGGCGATCTTCGGGGACAGCCCGGAGCATACCTGCATGAGCTCGACCAAATCCATGACAGGTCACTTATTGGGTGCAGCAGGTGCCATAGAGGCGGTTATTACCGTTATGGCCTTAAAAGAGCAGATTTGCCCGCCCACAATAAATCTTGATAATCCAGATCCTGAAGTCGGGAACTTTAACCTGGTTCCTAATAAGGCGCAGGAACACAGCTTTGAGTATGCCTTAACCAACAGCTTTGGTTTTGGAGGCACCAACGGCTCTTTGCTGTTTAAGAAGATTTGATAAGTTCTCCTACCCTACCCCATCCCATCCCGCTCCCTCCCGAAAATTTCCGGGGGATGAGCCCTAACAAGCATTAACAAGCCCCATAAGATCCTGCGATCCTCCTTGGGTAAGTTAAAGTCAGCCTTAAGCACAGCCAGAAGTGGCTGGGTGCGCATCAACATGACGGAAGCACTACTACCGTGTCCCTGATAAAAAACATGTCATACAAGTTGACGTCAACTTGTTGCCCAGTGGTAAAAAATAAGCGCTTTTAAACGTAAATCTTTCAGAAAACCGTACACCCCTCCCCCCAAAAAAATCAATAAAATTCAGTATTAAATTTTTTGCAAAATTCGGGGCGCC
>CAYNSI010000172.1:0-4200 GCA_964399665.1 uncultured Enterobacterales bacterium
GCCCACAAAATTGAAAACCAGTCTGCCGCATGGTAAGTATCTTAATTACATTTTACTTGAAATTTTTGGTAATTACTTTCAGAAAAACTTTTACAAAATTGTAATTTTATTTTCAAAAATAACATTCTTGTAATTAGAGCTATTTTCAAGCAGTATAAAGATTATAATACCTTTCTGATATCTTTATACGTTTTTATAAAAATCAGTGAATTATACAGATAAAGATTTATAAAGCAATAAATTTCACAATGAAATTATATTCAGAACTCTTTTATTACAGTTTTAAAACACCCCCCCCGGGACTTTCAAAAAATCTTTGTAAAATTACCGGCAGATACCAAAGCCTTTCATAATGTGTAGCCATGCCCCCTGCTTTATGAGGATTTAATTGACTGTGTGTCACCGCAGGGTTGTTCTAAAATTTTAGTGATAAGGCGATCCCTATTTTTAAAGTTGCGGACAGCGTTGATGCGCATAGGCATGAAAATAAAACGATCCTAAAAAGTTACTTTCTTTGCAAAGTGGCAATGATTTGCAGATTTTTAATTTTAAACTTCATGCTGCTCCCTGCAGCCTGTTTTTCATCAGAGACAATAAGAGCTTAGAAAGATGTGATGATGGTAAGCTGTGTGCATAAAGGATCACCCGTGGGCAATTCTAACGCCACCCATTTTTTAGAAGGGCTTAGTATCATGTTTGTTAGCAGGATCTTTATGGTTCCTGCTTGTTTGTTAACAGGCTCTTCTTTTAGCTGATAAATTTTTACGGCAAAAAAAATCCCCTCATGGATGGAGCGTCATGAGGGGTAAAAGTTCCTAACTCTCACAAGTTAAGACTACAGCAAATCTGAAATTTAAGCGTATCTTACCCTCGTGTCTTCATGCTCAATGGACCGGAAAGGACAAATCACGCTTGATGAAACCCTGACCATGGTGCCCTGTGAAATTACGAAGCTGCCAAGATCCCATCTGGTATTCAATAACATAAGTCGATAAACATCTCCGTCGGGGTATTCGTCAAGGACAATAAAATCACCTACCCCTCCGAATTTGGCGTATAAGGAAACCACCTGGCCTAAATAGATCGGCTCTTTCCCGCCATAGGGCAGATACATGCGTCCGCCGCTGGGATTCGGCAGCCTTGCAAATCTGGCACAGGCAAGTGCATTTAATGACAGTGACATGCACCAGCGATCCTGAAGATTCAACTCATAAAGCCCTTCCTGAAAGGCAGTAAGTAAAACCGCGTCCATTACTGTAAAAGGATGCCCGCGGTCAGGATACTCTCTTAAATCACTGTAACGAAAGCACGTTCTAAATACAAATGCTGCACCTTCATCACTGTAAAGATTAAGAGCCAGGTACCTTATGTCTCCTTCAGTGACATAGTCCCATGTCCAGGAATCGCTCAATGTAAATTTCAACTGACTGCTTCCTTTTTGAAACTTTGTTACCTAAAAGTGTAACAGCAATTTCTAAACTGTAAAAAATAAAAAAATTAATTTTGTGAGATTAATCGAAAAATTAAAAAAGAGTCAAAAAATAATCGTCAACATTCTTTACATTATTTAAATTAAAACTTTATAATAAGTGATTTAGATCACATTAGGCTTTTTTTTAGTTAAGATGTTTTTAATTATTCATTTGTTTTAATTTGGTACTGTTAATGTGATTTTAAGCACTAACAATATCGACCATAGAATTAACATTTATCTGCCACAATATTTATCTTTCTACCGTATTTAAATTATTTATAATCGCCAAGCCATAACTTATCTTTTGCAAGCTTTATTAATAGTGCCTTGTTTTGTTACAAAATACCGGGATTAAAGTGCGTAATCTATCGAAGATAAAGTGCCTGTTTCCAGGTGGTCAAACAAAGACTAATTATCGTTAATGTGAAAATCCTGCCTTTAGTTTATCAAGGTTTGATTTATTAGGGATCTTTGCCCCCTGGTATTTGCAAAAAAGATTCTGTTAATTGCTCATAAAGGTGCAAAATAACGGACTTTTGTTCTCAAGTTTGTGTGTGCACTGACAGGATCCCCTTACTTTTGTCAGGGTTTTTGGGGCTCTTTGGAGGATTGGGTGTTTTTTTTAGGATCTTCTTTTTTGACTTTAATGTCGCCCTGCTCCCAGATCTTGGAAGCTTTTTGCTTAAGATGTAAGCTAAGTTTTTTAAATCAGAGTATACATTGGTGTTAGTGCTCATCTGATCCGAACCGATGCTAATCTATAGCCTCTGCCCATTTAGAAAAGGTAAAAGCCGCCTTGTACAGCTTTTTCTGCTGACTGTTCAGCGCCTGGCAGATGTGCCATTTATTTTCAGATTTTACAAACTTAATCCGTTTAAGTTCTGTAAAGCAGTTATCCATCGTGAGCTTCTTTGGCCCTTTGAGGATCTCGTCAAACCGCCGCTCCATTTCTTTGTATACAATGAGGGACAGGAACAGGTAAAACATTTTGCCTACCAGCGTGTGTTCACTGTGCACATAGAGTCTGCCGTCCATCAGATCATTCTTGAGATTACCGAACATTTTTTCAACGACATCTTTTGCACGATAGTCGTACAAATCCCTGAGGCTGTCCTGATTCTTCCTGGTGCTGTAAAATGCGTTGGCTCCGCATAGTCTCAGCTCCTCTCTGAAAGCTTCAGTATTTTCCTCAAAGGTAAAGCCCTTCCTGCTTTTGTCTTTAGTGAGTTTAAACAGCTTCTCGTACTTTTTGGTGCCGGGAGGATACGTTTCGGCCGCGGTCAGCTCCGCTCTTAGCTTGTCACGTTGCTCAATAAGCGTACGCATCTGGTTATGTTTTTTGGCATAGTCCAGAGTGATGATAAGGGATCCGGTGGTTTTGCCCATGGAAAAAGGTATGCGCTTGAGCGTTATTGGTGAGGTTTTTGATAAAACTGTTTCGCCCAGACCGTGCTCTAGATCTGCTATGTGCTCCAGGATCGCTCTGCGAACCTCCTTGTATTTTTTATGGGAAGTGGCAGTAAGCATACCATGCCCGTTAAGCGCGGTGAACTCAATATTACCCGGGTCAAAAGTGCCGTCACAGATGACATCAAACTTATCCGAAATACCGAGTTCTCTGCATCGTCTGAGCACATGGTTGAAATTGCCGGAGTCATTGATTGAACCATCGTATTTGGTCAGCATTAACGGCCGCCGGCTGATGCTGGTGCATAAACATCCTATGTTGTTCTGCTCCAGATCTTCGTGATCGCGGTTATAGGCGAACTTAGTGTCGTCAAGATCTTCCGCCGTGGTAGAGATTGAGGTGACATCATACAAGATGCATTCATCTTCCGGCACATCCATAAGGGCCGTCGGCATCCAGCTGCGTACAAAGGCATCCAAGGTGCTTTCATCGCAGCGGTCAAATTCCTCACAAACCCAGCGGCCGTCAAAAGGCGCTACCAGGAAGGCCATCTGATCTTCCACAAAGTACGGAAATTTTGTGAGGGCAGAATTGCCGTCGCACTGCACATAAAAAGCGACAATAGCGGCGGCACGCATTGCCCGCTCCTTATCTAACTGCTCCTCCAAAATATGATAAATCCCAAGCTCAGTCATGACAGACATCACAGCCAGAGCATAGCCAAATCCGATACGCTCATCCTTCCTGCTCTCAGCAAGTGGCCGGGTCTTGCGACGCTCAGGGCCTGACTTTTTAACAGGACTGTGTAATGGTTTGGGGACATTGAAATGTTTGTAATAGTTGTCATTTGGAATAAGACGCTCGACTCCGTCAGGGTCAGTTACCAATTTGCCGATCACACATTGGCGGTGCCTCTGCTGATGCTTCTCATTGTAGAAGGAAGCAATAGTCAAATAGAGGTACTTGTTGGAACCTGAAGTTACGGCATAAGTGCTCTTTTGCGGAATATTAACTCTTTCTTTTACGTACAGCATACACACCAGCCTTTCATAAGTATTTATACTAGACAATATAGCCGAGAACTTAGGTTATTAGACTGCAGCTGCAATTTTTTTGATAATGGCTGGGCCTTCAAAGATGAGGGCTGAATAAAGCTGCAGCAAACTTGCACCTGATACAAGCTTTTCACGGGCACTTTGCGGATCTGAGATGCCGCCGATACCTATAAGAGGGATTTTTCCAGCAATGATCCCGGCAGCATCCCTTAAAACCTTAGTACTTCTTGCACGAAGGGGCTGACCTGAAAGACCTCCCCATT
>CAYNSI010000173.1:0-4013 GCA_964399665.1 uncultured Enterobacterales bacterium
TAGGCCCGCCGAATCTCCAACATTCAGCGCTTTGACTTTAAATCAGATCTTACAGCAAAGCTCCAGTTACATCATCTTTTTAAGTAAATTTTACGCACAGAGCCTGCTTTGCTTTTTTAATCCTCATTTTTGATTTGTAGGAAGGAAAAATCGCGGAATCAAAGCGTGACACTCTGGCTGAGCTGAGCACTAACACATGTTGTTAAAGTCAGGCGGGCTTTTAAATAACACTGTCTGCCGTCACAGCTGAAAATGAAAGTCAAAAAAGATGCTAAGCTAACGCAATAACATCATGATCTATGAGAACTTTAACTCCTATCCCCAAAAGTACCAAAGCGCCCAAAATATTAAGGGTTTTATCAAATCTTTTGATTTTGCCAAGAGCCTGTCCTGCCATGGATCCCATAAAAGATACCGTAAAACAGGTGATCCCCACTATAAGGGCAAAGGAGAAAATAGTGTCATAAAGAATGCCTACGGAAACTCCCAGTGCCAGGGCATCAATTGAGGTCGCAATACTTAACAAAAAAATGGTAAAGTAGGGGATGTGGCAGCAAATTGCCTTGTCTTCTTCCCTTTTGAAGCCGTCGTAAAGCATCTTCCCTGAAACATACAGCAGCAGGACAAAAGCGACATAATGATCATAGCTTCCTACTAAGGCAACTACGGCAGCCCCGGCAAAAAATCCTACTACAGGCATAAAAAATTGAAAGAACCCAAAACTGCCGCTTAAAACCAGGGCTATTTTAAGTTTAATACTTGTGTCAAAACTGCACTTGCTGTAGAGCACCGCGCATATCAAGGCATCTACACTCAAGGCAAGAGCTAAGGCAAAGCTCTCAACAAATCCCATTTTCTTTCCCCTGTCAAAACGCGGTCATTTTAACAAAAAGAATGATTAAGCGGCAGGGTATAAACCAATGTGCCAAAACGGTTTGTCACTATTTGTATGATAGTTTGAATTTAAAACGATCCCAGGGCCTCATCAGTCAGGGATTTGTTTTAAGGTGCGATCCTGCGTACTACTTCTGAATTAAGTAATCTTTGGTCGGGTAAGGCACAAAAAAGCGCTGTGAGCCGGAAGCTCTTGAGATACAATGAGACGTCTTGTAACCAAAGGCTTTGCATAGATTATGAAAAAAAGTTGGTGTTTTTTTACAGCCTGGGCCCTGATGCTCGCTTTGGTGCCTGCATGTCAGAATACAGCTTCAGATCCTGATAAGGCTGCAGTGCTGTCCATGTATCAGGAGCTTTTTATAGGCATGAGCAGGGAACAGGTGGAAAAACAATATGGCAGATATCCTTTTATGAGCGCAAGGACGGCTGCCAATAACGAAACTTTGCTTGCCTATGTTTTTGTAAGCTCTGATGCTCCGGGAGAACAGGAGTTTTTCTCTTTTGTAAACTATGTTGCAGGATTTACCAGAAAAAATATTCTGATCCTTTTTGATCAGCAAGACAGGATCAAGGACTTTACCTTAAACGGAGTCTATTGTGTTGAAGCCTACGGCTTGGATTCCTACATTGCCTATTTGCATCCTTTGACAGAAGAGCAGCTTAACTCAACTGACGCGTTAACCCTCAAAGAAGGCGAGGCAAGTTATACAAGCTACCTTACCAAAATAAGGGGAAGAGATCCTAATAGTCTTACTCCTGAGGATCTTGCAGGAAACAGAACTTCTCCCATAGCTTACAGTAATATCCTGCAAAGACTGGCTGAGGATTTTGCAGGGACCTTAAAAGATATATCTGTCAATGAAAGTCTGCTCGACGGGCAGCAGCTAAGATAACTGTCAGAGAAGTTAACAACTTTTCAAAAACGACTAATTAGAGACTGGAATGCATTGTCTGGTTTTGTGTAATTCAAATTTACAACTTCGTATAATTTATATTATGTTAAATTATTTCAGTTGCCGACAAAAAATCCATCCATATCGATTTAAGTTCTTTTTGTTTTTGCTAAGACGTTAAGTTACGCACCTCTGTCCGAGACTGCGATGCCTGGGATCGCCACAAAATCTTTTTTGAATCTTTTTGCGTGTCAGAAGATCTTAAAAGATCTTTTAAATGGCAAATTCTAACGATCCTCTATTTTTTATTCGTATGGATCTTTTCACGCCATGTTACAAAGGGTCCTCAGGGCCCTTTGTTAAATTTATTGAAATTTACGCTTTTTGATTCTTTCTGAACCTGCTGCTTAAAATTTTGGGATCGGCTCATAATCATCATACTTTTTATTGCTAGAACCAACTTGCTGCCAGGAATCCTAATGCCACTGAGAATGCGATGGCAAGTAAGCCTGGAAGGAAGAATGCGTGGTTGAACACATACTTGCCTATGCGGGTGGTCCCTGTGTAGTCCATCTGTACGGCACCAAGAAGTGTTGGATACGTTGGCAGAACGAACAGTGCCGAAACGGCTGCAAAGGAGGCTACCAGCATGTAGGAATCACCCGGGTTGGCAGCGGTGATCCCTAAAGCTGCCACAATTGCAGGAGTAATCGCCCTTGCGGTGGCTGCCTGAGAATAAAGCAGCATGGATGCCAGGAAGAATACTACAGCAAGAAGTGCCGGAATTTCAGCAACGGTATTTGCTGCCATTTCTTTAATGGAGTCTGAATGGCCTGACACAAAAGTATCACCAAGCCAGGCAACGCCGAGTACACAGATAATGGCTACCATACCGCTTTTAAACACCGAGGTATCAGCAACCTTGCTGATCTCAATCTTACAGGTCATGGTAATTAACATGCCGACGATAAGCATGAGGCTGATAATGGCAGCATCGCGGCCGACAATGACATTCTCAATCATCCCTACTGCAGGAGAAATTGCAGAAGCATAGAGCACAACGAAGACCACGCCTAAAAGGAAGATGACTACAGAGCGCTTGGCAAAAGGCTTTAATTCTTCATGGGCAGTAGTAGTGGCAACTTTTATCAAGCCTTTGGCAAGGCGCTCCTGATAAAAGGGATCTGCATTGAGATCCATCTTTGATATCAGTGTCATTACAGAGGAGGTAAGCATACATCCTACAAAGGAGGTAACAAGCCAGATCCCCAGAAGCACAGGATAGCTCCAGCCGAACTCTTCAAGAACTCCTGACATGTAGATCACAGCGGCAGAAACTGGTGAAGCCGTTATGGCGATCTGAGAAGACACTACTGCTATGGACAGAGGCACAACAGGACGGATATTTTGATCCTTGGCTACTTCCACAATGACTGGAATCATTGAAAATGCAGTATGTCCCGTACCTGCGAAAATGGTAAGAAAGTAAGTCACGATTGGAGCAAGGTAGTTGATATGCTTGGGATTGGAACGAAGAATACGCTCTGCAATTCTGACAAGGTAGTCAAGGCCGCCTGCAAGCTGCATTGCAGAAATAGCTGCGATTACTGAGGCTATAATCAGGATCACATCCCAGGGAATATTACCTGGGGTCATGCCAAGGCATAATCCCAAAACCATGACACCGGCCCCGCCGGCATATCCGATACCTATACCGCCCAGACGCACACCTATGAAGATTGCTCCCAGCAGAACAATTATCTGAAGAATAACTATAAAATCCATCATGCCTCCGAGCACTGAAAATAATAGTTTTGCAGCAAGGCATCAAAGCCTTCAAAGGGTTTTCACCGCCCTGCTCGCCTTACTTAGGGAGAGCTGGAAAAAACTTGTACCTAAAACCTCTTTGTTTAAAGTGTCAATATTGCTAACTTAAGATAAGATCATCACTTTGTGCAACTCTTTTTCAATAACAGTAGAAATTTTGCGACAATGATCGTTAGAATTTTCCACATTTTGGGGGGTGTTAAAGAATTAGCAGAAAACCAGTAAAGGAGTTAGCGGAATTGTAAAGGTTTCCCCGGAAAAATGTAGAATGGCGTGGAAAAGATCCAGTGTACGATCCAGCCAGAGGCTAAAAAGCGCTTTTTATCAATTGCGGCGTAAACCCCCTCGCTTCAGCGATGGGGATATAAGCCGCTCCCGCGCAAGCTGGACATGTTC
>CAYNSI010000174.1:0-4002 GCA_964399665.1 uncultured Enterobacterales bacterium
GTTTGTGTACCAAGAGATAAGGTTAGGATTGAGTTGTGAAAAACTGCAAAGGAGGTCAAATCGCTAAAGTGCAGGATCTGCTCTTGTCTGCCGCGTTTGATGATCAAAGCTCTTTTTGCAAGATCCTGACAGATAACCAATTTGCCCAAAAATAAAGCGGCAATCCAAGGCCGTTCTAACACCAGAACGCTGTGAGTCTTAGTCATCGCACCATCTTATTTCTTTTTGTGCACATTAACTTTATGTCCATTGTAGCAATTATCGCCCTTAGGGTGTGACAAGCGGCCCTGCTGCGTTTTTGGGAAGCTGATTTTTAGCTTTAAGGCTTTTAACTTTAGCCCCTTTTAAAGGAAGGGTAGTACTTAAGACAGGTTTTGAAAAGGTTAGGAACCATTGGATAACAGTGTGCACTTATACCAAAGCCTAATCAAAGGTGCTGCCAAGACTTAAAACTTTACAGGTTCTGCTTAAATCCTGAAGGTTCTGTAAGCTTGCTCTAAGGCTTAAATACCGTTAAACCGGCGCGATCTTAAATCTTGAGAAAAAGAAGGGGCGATATTTCCTGCAAGATCATGAAGCGCCTTAATGCAGGGCTCATGGGAGCGCTTTTTTAAGTGACATAAGGATACTTCAAAATTTGGAAGATCTTTTCTGTCCAGGATCACCACATCATTGCGAAATGGAGAGAGATCGACCACGACCTTGGGGACGATGGCAAATCCAAAGCCTAATGCAACCATGCTTACTATTGCCTCGTGGCCTGCAACCTGACTTAGGATGTTAATTGCCGCCCCGTGTTTTTTAAAATAATTTTCAATGCCGCATCGCAGCTGTCCCTTCACGGGGATCACCATGGGTACCGTATTAAGATCAAGATCATCTCCGTCAGCTCCTTTGATAAGATTGACAGGAGTGCGCGGGGCTATCATTATCAAGGGAAAGGAAATCAGATCTAAAAGGACGATATTATCGTCAGGTCTTTCAGGTCTTGGGGCTATAACAAAGTCAATGCCGTCTTGGTTTAAAAAATCCAGGGCTCCTGCAGGATCTCCTGTTTCTAAGAAAATCTCCAGCTCAGGATGCAAGAGTCTTAGTTCGCTTAAAAGCCTGGGGATAAAGATATAGCTTGCAGTGACGGAGCAGTAGATTTTTAAGGATCCTTTAAGTGGCGTAATTTCCCTGATAAGAGACTTTTGCATTATCGAAAACTGCTTTAGGGTTTCCCTGGCAAAGCGCTCAAAAATTCTGCCTTCCTTGGTGATTACTATCCCGCGCTGATCGCGGCTGCAGAGCCTTATTTTCAAATCCTTTTCAAGCTTGGTGATGGTGCGCGACAGGGTAGAGGGGCTTACTTTAGACAGCATGGCCGCTCTGGTTAAGTTTTCGGTTTCGCAAACTCTTAGAAATTGTGCGGCATCTTTTAAATTAATCACTGGGCGTCCTTAAGGTTTTGGCTGCTATATTGCACTATTTGCAATATATTAGAAAATATGTTCTAAATTATAAAATCTTTGTTATTATGCCCCTGTTGTCACACATGTAATACCATACTTGTTTGAGGTTACTTCTAAATGGCCAATTATTTTAATTCCTTAAATTTAAGACAGCAGCTTGCCCAATTAGGCTGCTGTGAGCTTATGGACAGAAGCGAATTTGCCGATGGCTGCAATTTTTTAAAAGGCAAAAACATCGTTATAGTAGGCTGCGGAGCTCAAGGATTGAACCAGGGGCTTAATATGCGCGATTCCGGCCTCAATGTCAGCTATGCCCTGCGTCCTGAGGCTATAGCAGAAAAGAGAGCCTCATACAAAAGAGCCACAGATAACGGTTTTAAGGTTGGAACCTATGAAGAATTGATCCCAAGTGCCGATCTGGTAGTAAATTTAACCCCTGATAAGCAACACTCAAATGTTATTGAATCCGTCATGCCCCTGATGAAAGCAGGTGCTGCCATTGGTTATTCCCACGGCTTTAACATCGTGGAAGTCGGCCAGCAGATAAGAAAGGATTTAACCGTGGTAATGGTGGCCCCCAAGGCTCCTGGTACTGAAGTGCGCGAAGAGTACAAGCGCGGCTTCGGCACTCCGACTTTAATTGCGGTTCATCCGGAAAATGATCCTAAAGGTGAAGGCTGGGCAATTGCCAAAGCATGGGCATCTGCCACGGGAGGGGACAGGGCAGGATGCCTGAGATCTTCTTTTGTGGCCGAGGTCAAATCAGACCTTATGGGTGAGCAGACCATTTTGTGCGGGGTACTTCAGGCCGCCACTATTCTGTGTTTTGACAAGATGGTTGAAAAGGGCATGGATAAAGGTTATGCCTGCAAGCTTCTCCAATATGGCTGGGAAACCATATGCGAGGCCTTAAAGCAGGGTGGTATCACTAACATGATGGACAGGCTTTCCAATCCGGCAAAGCTTAAGGCTGCAGCTCTTGCTGATGAGCTTAAGGAGAACTTGACCGATCTTTATCTTAAGCACATGGATGACATTGAAAGCGGCGAATTCTCCAAAGTGATGATGGCAGACTGGGCAGATGATGACAAAAACCTCCATGCCTGGCGCGATAACTATGCTAAATCCGGTTTTGAGAATGCTCCTGAGTGTAACGAAAAGATCTCAGAGCAGGAGTTTTTTGACAAGGGGATTTTAATGGTTGCCTTCTGCAAGGCAGGAATTGAGCTTGCCTTTGAGGTTATGACCAAGTCTGGTATTTACCAGGAGTCAGCATACTACGAGTCTTTACACGAGCTCCCGCTTATTGCCAATACCATTGCCCGCCGCCGTCTCTATGAGATGAATGTGGTGATCTCAGATACTGCAGAGTATGGCAATTATCTATTTGCAAATGCCGCAATTCCCTTGCTGCAGGATTTTATGAAGAAGATTGATTTGGATGTTATAGGCAAGGGTCTTTCCGGGGACAACAGTGTCGACAACCGTGAGCTGATTGCCTGTAATGAGAAGATTCGCAATCACCCCATTGAAATTGTAGGACGCAAGCTTCGTGCCTATATGACAGGCATGCGGGAGATTGCAGTAGGTAATATTTAGTACTGTACGCTTTGCAATAAACGCAATAAATATTGAAAATCAATGTGTTATAAAACAAGCGCCCGACTTTACGCTCAATAATGTAAAGTCGGGTGTATTTTTTAGGCGCAGCAGTTATATCCTTTATTCATCACAAGTGGACGGAATACTTGGTAAACGGAGCGTCAAAAAGATTCCAAAAACGGGTCTCTCCTGCCCTCTTTTTTACCTTGCAACCTTTTAAAATTCCAGATCTTTCCAGAGGGTTCAGGGGATCGTTTAAAAACTGCCTTTCTCCCCAAGTATAAGCACGTTGGTATTGTCAGGGTTTTCAAACCTAATGTTGTCTTTGAACAACGTTTTCATTGTAGTAGAACCCATAATTTTCCCCGTCTTTAGGACCTGAAAAATGAACAAACCGCATACACATGCGGCTTTGAGGTGTGATTTTGATTTGCGGCTAATGGGGCAAACTCTGTTAAGGTTTTATTTGAAAATTTTTCATCGCAGCAGCCTCTAAGATCTTCAGATCAACCTTTGAAATAAGCTCAGCCCCGGGGATAGTTATCAGACCAAGGTTTCTGCGCAGCTGGGCCAGGGTGTTAAAAATTAAGATCCAAATGTCTACTGCCAATTCCCCAGCCGGGTAAATGTGCCCGACAAATCAATTTTGCCTGATACCTTGTCTGAAAAACTTATGCAAAGCTGCTCTTATCGTTTGGTCATCGCCCTTGAAGCTTGTCAAGCTCATCTTCAGTTAAAGAGATCTCTTCTAAGCGCACTACCTCTCGTATCATAGAAGGCGAACTGTTTATCTCTCTTTTGGGCTCATTGACGATCACCATGACGCAGGGAACAATGGTAAGAGGCTCAATCAAATCGGCGTATTTGCGATCTAAAAACTGCCTTTTGCCTTCCTCAAAGGCCTCATCTGCTTTTTCGCGGTCCTTTACCACCTTTACTTCAATGA
>CAYNSI010000175.1:0-3905 GCA_964399665.1 uncultured Enterobacterales bacterium
AAGAGCAACATCAAAACAAGTGGTGGCAGCAGGTATGGTAATCGTCAATGAAAAAAAGGCAGATAACAAACAAGACCCAACCAGTCTAAGGGAGATCGTAAGATTTGAGGAGATCACAGTTTAAGCGGTGTTTGTCACAGTAGATGCTGCAAAGATAGACTAACTTTGATAACTTAAAATCCCCTGGCGGTAACCTGCCTGCAGCTTCACAAAAGGCAGCATTATGGCGGCCGGATCATCTTACTGCCGTTCCCTTATTTTTCTGCAGGAGGACAGCGCTTATTCTACAGGGGCACTTATTAGGCCCCTTAAGTAAGAAGTTTAAACTGCCGCAACAGGATCCTTTTTAGCTTCTAAGAAAAGGCAGGGCAGTTTTACTCTTTATTTTTTAAGGCGCTTTTCTACTTCAGGAAAGAGGAGCCTTGCCACATCATCGAAGGTATTAGCAAAATAAAAGAAAACTCCCTCGCTTACTTCAGGGGGCAGTTCCTTGACATCCCCAGTGTTGGCCTTGGGCACAATGATGTTGTAAATACCCACGCGTCTTGCAGCGATGGTTTTTTCCCTGATGCCGCCTATTGCCAGTACTTCACCTGTTAAGGAAAGCTCCCCTGTCATCGCAAATCCCTCTTTGGGGGGAGTGCCTAAGGCAAGGGACAGCAGCGATGTTGCCATGGTAACCCCGGCACTGGGACCGTCCTTAGGGGTAGCCCCTTCGGGGACATGAAGATGGATGGCAGCTTTTTTAAAGAAATTGCGATCCTTTGCGGCAAGATAGACCGTCGTTTTTGACTCCACAAAGCTTAAGGCAATTTGTGCCGACTCTTTCATGACATCCCCAAGAGAACCAGTAAGAGAAAAGCTTTTGTTTTCACGATGAATTAAAGAGGATTCAACAGGTAAAGTGGCACCTCCTGCCGAGGTCCAGGCAAGTCCTGTCATCACTCCTACCCCTTTTATCTTTTTCTCCCGTCTAAAGGGGGCGCTTCCTAACAGCTCATCTAAATCTTCAGGTTCAACTTTGACTGACTTGCTGCCGCCTACTATTTTTACGGCCGCCTTTCTTATGAGCTTCTTTAGGGCACGCTCAAGAGATCTTACGCCGCTTTCACGGGCATATTCATCGATGATTTTCTTTAAGGTTTCATCGGAGATCTTTACCTGGGATTTTTTTAAGGCAGCTTCCTTTAAGGCCCTGGGTAACAGGTGTTTTTTGGCAATATCAAGCTTTTCTTCTGCAATATATCCTGCAAGACGGATTGGATCCATGCGGTCAAGCAATGCCGGCGGGATCGGATCTGTGGTATTGGCAGTACAGATAAAAAGGCAGTCGGATAAATCCAGTCTTTCATCAAGATAGTGATCAAGAAAATTGGTGTTCTGCTCAGGGTCTAAGGTTTCAAGCAAAGCTGCTGCAGGATCGCCTTGGTAGGATCGTGACAGCTTGTCGATTTCATCAAGCATGATTACAGGATTCATCACCTTGCACTCACGCAAAGCCTGCACAAGTTTTCCCGGCATGGCGCCGATGTAGGTTTTACGATGGCCCTTGATTACGGATTCATCATCAACCCCTCCTAAAGAAAGTCTGAAAAAGGGGCGGTTTAAGGCACTTGCAATTGATTTGCCAATGGAAGTTTTGCCAACTCCCGGGGGGCCCACAAAGAGCATAATGGAGCCTTTGGTCTCACCTTTTAAAACTCCCAGGGCCAAAAACTCAATAATGCGGTCTTTAACATCCTTTAAACCCTCATGATCGCGGTTTAGGATCTTGGCAGCCTTGTCAAGGGAAATATTTTCCCTGGCGTATTTGCCAAAGGGGAGCGTGGTTATGACATCAAGATAATTGCGTGTGACGGCATATTCAGGAGAACCTGACTCCAGGACCGAGAGCTTTTGCATTTCACTGTCAAAGCGCTCTTTGATATTTTTGGGAAAAGTAAGTTTTTTGGCACGTTTTTCAAATTCTTTTACGTCAGCGGTCTTATCATCGAGCTTGATGCCAAGTTCGCTTTGAATTTCCTTAAGCTGCTCTTTTAGGAAGAAGTCCTTCTGGCGCTTAGATAATTTTTCGGCAACTGCCGATTTGATTTTATCCTGCAGATGGGCAGCTTTTAGTTCATACTGAATTAAGGTCAAAGATTCCTTTAAGCGGGGTAAAAGCTCTATGGTATCTAAAATCCTCTGCAAATCGGAGGCAGGTCCTGAGGTAATCGAGGCAGCACAGTCTGCCAGCATGGAAGGATCATTTTGATTAAAACGCAGCAGATACTGGCGCATTTCATCAGTGTAAAGGGGGTTAAGAGGCAGCAGCTCCTGAATGGAGGCTACAAGCGACATGGCATAGCCTCTGATCTCAACGGCCCTCTCATCCTCGGTAGGGTAAGTTTTGGGTACCGGGTAGGCAACTTTGGCTTTTGATTCTTCTTTAAAATCAAGCCATTCTGTGATGGTGACTCTGCAGATCCCCTCGCCTATAAAATGAATTTCCCCGCCGCCTACTTTGGCATGCAAAAGCCGCACTACGCACCCTGTTTTGGGGTAGTCATCAACAGTAAGCACATTTTTGCGGGTACTTTTTTCACCTACTGAGAATACCGCAAAAAGCTTTCCTGGGGAGGCGGCAATTTTGGTAATGGTTTCCTCCCAGTCTGCAGAAAGCTGAACCGGGGTAATTTGCGAAGGCATAATGGGTCTGCCGAAGATGGGAATGATAAACATTTCATCAGGCAAATCGCTTTTATCCTCAGGCCGCATCGGGGTAACTTCCACAGTCTCAACGGCTACCGGGGGCAGTTGTTCAGGATGTTGTTGATTTTCACTCATGTTAAGGTCTTTCTTTTAAGCTTCAAAATATACTGTTACATGGAGTCAGGATCATCTTTTTTCAAGGTAGATTTTCCTCTGCTGCAAATTAACAAAAAAGCTTTGCTCTTCTTGCATCAAAAAAAGTTGCAGCTGTTAGTGCTCAGCCGGATTGTCACACTTTTGCCCCGGTGGATGGTCCTTTTTGGGGGGCCAAAAAAAAAAAGCCGCTTTAAAGCGGCAGAATTTTTTAATCAGGTAACTACAAAGATGATTATCTGATATTAAGTATTGAGTCCATTACGGTATTTTGAGTTTGTAGTGACTGAGCATTGGCCTGATAGTTGCGCTGGCCTATGATAAGGTCAACCAGTGAGCTTGTAAGGTCAACATTTGATTCTTCAAGGTTGGCACCTTTAATAGAGCCTGCACCTGCAGTATTGGGCTCCTTGGGAGTGGCCTCACCAGAAGAGCGCGATGCCTTCCACTGCGTATCTCCCACCTTGGTTAATCCTTGGGGATTGGAGAATGTTGCAAGAGCGACTTTGGCAACATTGACTACTCTGCCGTTGGAGTACTCAGCCTGAATAATGCCGTCCTCACTTACTGATACATTGGTAAGAATACCTGTGGCATATCCGTCAGTAGAAGGCGAAGTATTAACCGAGAACGTGGAGCTGCCATACTGGGTGGCATCAAGGTAAATGTGAAGATCCTGCTCAGGATCTACGCCTCCGCCCATGGCATTTTGCAGACTGTAGTCAGTTGAGTAGGTTGGTGACGGGCTTTCACCAGCAAGTCTTGGTGATGAATAGTTTCCGCTGTTGCTAAGATACAGGGCAGAAGGAACCATATCTGTTACGGTACCGCTGGAGTCAAAGGTAAGCTGAAAGCCGTAAAAAACCTCGCCATCAACTGAAGAGTTGGCATCAGCTACCACCATGCGGATGGGGGTTTCATTATTAGCAGTTGCGATATCAACAGGAGAGCCGTCTACATAGACAATAACATTCCAGGTGGTGGTGTTATCGTCATTTTCTGACATCTTCATAAAGTAGTAGGTAAGGGTATGGGCCCCGCCCAACGAATCATAAATGGTC
>CAYNSI010000176.1:0-3870 GCA_964399665.1 uncultured Enterobacterales bacterium
AGCGGCTTATATCCCCATCGCTGAAGCGAGGGGTTTTACGCCGCAATTGATAAAACCTGCAAGACAAGGACAAAGCTCTCAAATGCACCTAAGCCTGTAAAACCAGAGTCTGACCTGTAGTTTGTCCTGCCCTAACCTGAAAGCTCGATAATTTTTGTGCCTGACAAGACCAAATCCTCAAAATTTGCTCTCCTGCCGGCAAAAACAGCTTTGCCTGATTTTGTAAGTTTTAATCAGGTTAGGGGTGTAAGGCATAGTCCTGATGCTGTACAAGGAGGTTCAATTGCAACTGACTGCTGTAAACTCTACTTAACAAGTAAGCTCATATCAAAACCTAAAACTCCTGCTATAGCTTTTATAGTACTTACACTGCCTTCACTTTTGCCGCTTTCAATTTTTCTAATCAGCTCAACTGATTTGTTTATTGCTGATGCTAAAGCTTCTTGAGTTAACCCGCGATATTCCCGGCAAACTTTAACTTTATTTTCATCGCTTAGCATAAGGCGGTCTACAAATTCAGAGGGGTAAACTTCCATTTGTCCCTGCGCTATTTTTTCACTGATTGCCTTTGCTTCTACAGTGTCTTGTAAGTCCTCTATCATATCCTGCAATTTTTCCCACATGGCATAGGGAATAATGGCGTATTTTTTACCCTCAAGTGTTACAAATTCTGGATCCATTGCCTTAACCCCTTATAAATGTTTTTACGGTGTCCAATTTTAACAATGTGCAAAAAAAATAAGTCCGTTTTCATCAAATACAACACGATAATCACCAACCCTCAATCGATAGAAAGGCAAGCCCTTTAATTTTTTTACTTTATTTTTAAGATCTTCGGGGGTTTCGGAATATTGTTTAATCTTGGTAATAATCATATGTCTTTCATTTCGTTGTAGTTTACCTAAAAAATCCAAAGCCTGTTTTGAGTAGTTAATTGTTTTCATTCAGTAACCTTGCCTTCCTTTTTTTATTGTAGTAATTAAATTACCATAAGTCGATATAAATAGATGCAAATCAAGGTAATTTAATTATCATATATCTGTTTGTTGAATGGAATTACTAAACAATCCGACAAAAATGGCAAATTCTAGCTGCCCTCTGGAGGGGCAAATTAAATTATGGCAAAACGACAACTTATCGATGCTGCATTTTGCCCTGGCAAAGTTATTGGAAGGACTTTTTTAAGACTCTTGCTTTTTCCTGCTGCCATTCCCTGTCTTTGATGGCATCGCGCTTATCGTGTTCAGCTTTGCCTCTTGCAAGCCCAATTTCAAGTTTGGCCCATGCCTTTTTCCAATACAATTTAAGGGGAATTAAGGTATAGCCGCGGCGTTTGATATGGCCGCTTAATTTATCGATTTCCTTTCTTTTTAAAAGAAGCCTGCGGGTGCGCTGTGGATCTGTTACCACAAAGGCACAGGACTGCTTAAGAGGCTGAATCGTGGCCCCAAGGAGGATCATCTCTCCATCCTTGCAGGTAACGTAGGCATCGGCAATACTCGCTTTGCCCGCACGCAGAGATTTTACCTCCCAGCCCTGGAGAGACAGGCCTGCCTCACAGCTTTCTTCAATAAAGTAATCGTGGGTGGCGCGGCGGTTTACTGCTATGACATTGTCGCGGCTGCTTTTTTTCTTTTTAACGCTCATTATCAATCCCGTTTTTTAAAAAGGACCCGGCTGTCGTGCTGGGATCCTGCCTGCAGGCCTATGATTGTATCAGACAATCTTAATAATCACTCTTGCGCTTTGGCATAATCTCAAAGACTGCCTTTGATTTAATGGGCTGTTAACCTTAAGAAAAGAGCCTTGATAACAAGAGGTTCTAATTCTATATGCAGGCAAAACGGATGAGCCGGTGGAGCTTTTTTTTGCCTAAAAGATATGGTAGGTACCGGCAGATTTAGCTTGGCAGGGGTGAGGATCAAAATTACCAGCAACTTTTTATAAGATGTGGGCAAATTTTGTGGCAAAATCTGCATAAAATATGTGGTTTTACTTTAACCTAGAGTAAATTAAACGATAATACTATATGACTTATGCAAAGGTTAGGCTGAAGATATGGCAAATGACGCTTCAAACAATACTGTCGATCTTGAATTGGGCAAGGTAAAGGATGTCAGAGTACATCCCCTGAAGGTTCTTTTGAGATTTCGTTTTCAGGATATGTCTATTTCAGTCAGAGTCTTTGCTGCCCTGGCCTTTTCCTTATTAATGTTTGCCGCGGCAACTGCTGTAATCTATTTTGTAAGTTATATGCAAAAGGCCGAGATTGAGGAAAACGGTTTCACCAAGTTCTATACTGTGTGTGAAACATCAAGCAGCGCCATAATTGCTGCCATGCAGACCGGGGCTTTTTTTCATAAGATACAGGCAGAAGGATGGTCAGTTGACAGCAGAGATTTGGCAGAGCTTAATCAGAGCATAGCGTCATTGGAGTCCTGGCATCAGAATTTTGTGGAAGCTTTTGACAGTATTCCCGATACCCCCCTTAAAACTACGATTGAAGCTTACAATACTGATGATTTCAGCAGGCTTGTTTCCCGATATAAATGGTGTGCAGAGGCACTTGCCGTGGGAAATTTTGCAAGCTGTGAGCTGGTCCTGGACGACACTAATGCCATGGTAGCACTGAGGTCCATGCAGATGCTTCTTGACAGTACTGCCAAGTCTATTTTTGAAAAAGGCCTTGATACCGAGAGCATTTTAGCAAGCGCCGGAAAGGGTATGGTCATTGCCCTGGTGGTCTTTGCAGTATTGATTTCATTGATGTGGCGCTCAGTACAAACAAGTCTCAACACCAATACCCTCAAGGTACTGCGCACTTTAAGGGAAATTGCCAAAGGCGATCTTTCCTTGAAGGTAAATTTGAAAAATAAGGATGAAATAGGGACCATCGCAAGCTTAATAGACAGCTTTGTTGACGGTGCCAAGACCACCTTGTCAATTATTGCCGAGGACATTGGCAGCATGCACAAAATGGTCGAGTCAAATCACAAGGCGGTAAGTGATGTCAGCAGTACTTTAACGGAGCAGACTTCCAAGGCTCAGGATGTGTTTGCGGCCACAACCCAGATGGAAGCATCGGTTGAAAAAGTAGCGGATTTTGCCAAGGCCACCTTAGAGGAAGTCAAGGGTGCCGAGGAGGCCTCGAATTCCTGTCGCATGACCATGCAGGATAACATTACGACAACCCACAGGCTGTCGGACAGACTCCGGGACTCCTCAGAGGCCATTGCCGCCATCAACAGCATGGGCGATGAGATAGAAAAGATTGTCAAAACCATTGCTGACATTGCCGATCAGACCAATCTTCTGGCTTTAAATGCCACTATAGAGGCAGCAAGAGCCGGCAAATACGGCCGCGGTTTTGCCGTGGTGGCCGAGGAAACCCGGGAACTTGCCAGCAAAACTGCTGAATCCACCAGAGAAGTATCCAAAACCATAGAGCAGCTTAAGGCCGCGGTGGTCAATTCGGTGGAGGTGATGAGCTCCTGTGAGGCTGAAATGGACAATTCCCTGGCTCAAAGCTCAAGGGCCAATTCCTCAATTGAGGAAATCATGGGTATTATTGCCACCATTTCAGACATGTCAGAGCAGATTGTGCAGTCCTGTAATCAACAGGCAGTCAATGCCAGGGATATTAATCAAAGTATCGAGAATATCTCAAATCTTGCGGAAAACTCCACTCAAAATATGCAATTCATTCACGGCACTACGGGGGATTTAGACTCTCTTGCCAGCCGTCAGGCAGAGGTGATAAGGCAGTTTAAATTAAATTAACTCCATGCTGCCTAAGATCACTTTGACGGTTTATTATCTTGACACTCCCCATGCCTAAAGGCGGGGGATTCTCGCTTCTCCCACCACAGC
>CAYNSI010000177.1:0-3768 GCA_964399665.1 uncultured Enterobacterales bacterium
TATACCTACATGATAGCATAAAATTTCCTAACTTGCGAGAATTTAAGCCAAAAAAAAATCAGTTAAATTACTGTAGGTGTAAATTTAAGTGCGGAACTTAAGTTGATGATTTAATTCAACACATCTTAAACTTGTGTTGAATTCAACATAGAGCCTCAAAATGCTGTTGATAAGGCAGAGAAGCTTATTCTGCCTCATCCTGATGGGAAAGGGACCCTTTAAATTTTGTGCAAAATAAAATCCTATTCTCTATGCATCTATGCTTAGCCGCACTGGGCCTGTTGCCGTGGTTCTGCCCTTTTCCGTATAGGTCAGGTTCTTTGTTAAGACATCCCTTGAGCGCATCAGAACATCAGTTAATCTTTTATTGGCATTGGTGCATATGCTTATGAGTCTGCCGTTGACCTCGTTGCGCTTTTTGCACTCAAGAAGCTTATCCTTTATGGCAGCGACATGTTTTTTAAATTCAGTTTGTAATTTTTCTTTATCAGGATGGAGTTTAATTTTTTGGTCATTACCAACCAGCTTTTGCATTAGTGCCGTCTTCTGCCCGGCAATTAAATCAAGGCTGTCGGCATCACGGGATTTTAAGGCCGCCTGCTCACTGTAAAGAAGCCTGCCAATCTCATTGAGAATACTGTTCTGCTCCTTAAGATAGTCTAAAAGAGGCCTTATTTCTACAGCTGACTGTTTTTTATCAATTTTTCTAAGCATATCTATCCCCCTCCTCTATAAAGCACCGCGCATCTGATAAACGTCATATACCATTTTGGTATCAAGCTCCAGTTCCGTTACATAAGTGTCAGCCAAAGGATACTGTCTTATTACCCTGGCACCATGAACCATGGCATCAATTTTAGTTGACACGGAGTCAGACCTTTCCCTGGTGTCGGCAATTTCGGTAGCGCCCTTGATCCTAAGACCGTAAAGCTGCTCGGCAAGCTCCCTGTAAGCCTCAATTTTAGAAGCCCGCATGGCCTGGATCTGCTTTTCGGTATCGGTAGGTCCTTTCTGGCGGCTTACAATGGCGTATCCTGAAGCCCTTAAAACCGGGAACTTGTCAGGCTCATTTACTCCGGTATCCGTGTAGTAAAGTTCCCTGCTCAAAGAGGTCGCGGCAAGAAAATTAGTACTGCAGCCGCACAGCAGTACAGCGGTCATCAAAGATGCCAGCGCTTTTAAAACCATGATAACCACCCCTTATTTCTTAAATACTGGCTTTGATCCCCAACATCTCGGGAAAGTCTTTCCTTGTCAAGAAAGGAACCTGCCTCGTAAATCATGGGATCATCCCAGTCAACCTGATCTTCAAAGGCAGCCCTGTTCCCGCGGGAGGTAACGGGTCTTACTACCCCTGCGCCCATACTTTGAGCGATAATGGGCTCATAGCTGTCTACCATTAAGGCAGAACCTCCTGCAGCAGCTTTGGCAGCCTGCGGTTCCGTGCCTGCCGATAAAGTGTCAGCGCTTCCCGTAACGGAGAAACTTAAGCCGTCTTTACTGCCGTCGAGGCTCATAACATAGTCTTCGATGCCGTTTAAGGAGCACTGCTTCTGTCCGGTACGATAACAGTAAGGCAGCAGTTTATAGGGGATAAATCCGGTTGCCGAGGCCTGAACCAGATGACTTTCCAGGTCCACAATCCTGGCTACCAGCACTACGCCGTCCTCATTTCTTGAAATAGTGCCGCTTAGAATATGGGCAACCGATGCTTCTTGTAAGATCCTGCGATAATCTCTTGAGTATATATATTCACCGTCCTCACTTACCATCATGGTTCCGGTAAGCTTGTATTCATAAACCGGAATGCCGCGTGAGCTTAATTCATGAACGAAGACCTCGGCCAAAACCCTTCCCAGGTGCCCGGCTTTTTCATAGGTATCAGTGTCAACAAAAGAGGTTATTGCAACTTCTGGGAGAACAACAGTGTCAATTTTCCGTCCTATCTCAGATACATTTTCCCTAAGATAGCTTTCATAAAGATCAGTTCCCATGGCATGGGCTACTTTGCTGATTTCCATGCCCTGAATGCTGTACATGTCTGCCGTATCGGCACTGGTTCTGTTGCCGCCCGGGGCAGTATCTGCCGCACACCCTGCCGCTAGTATTACGGCAGCTGCCAAGACGGCTGTCAACGCTTTTATGTCCATCCTGAGCCTCTTTTATTTTTATAATTTAAAGATAAAGACCGTTTAAAAAATCGCATCTTTTTCTCTTAATTACTTATTTGTCACGATTTTTGCAATGTATGTGCCAGAATTACAAAGGGAGAGGGATATGTTCACTTTTTTGTCACATATTACTAAAGCAAAGCTCTTGATTCTGTTATGCGGTCTTTCTTTGATGATCCCGGCACAGGCAGAATGGTACAGCGCCACGGGGCGGGCTGCCATCAGGAACAATGATGTGGAGACGGCAAGGCGTGAGGCAGTAGATGATGCCGTGCGCAGCACCCTGCTCGAGGCAGGAGCCAGTATCACGGTCTATCAGGACTTTCGTAACGGGACCTTAAACGGAGAGCGCGTTGAGCTTAATGCCAACCTTCCGGTAAAAAGGGTGACGGTAATGGAAGAACAGCGCACCTTAAATGCCGTACAGGTAAGAGTCAGAGTCTACATTGACAATGATGAAATTACCCGCTGCCCCCTAAGTGCGATAAAAAAGACCGTTCTCCCACTTACCTTCCACTTTGATGACACCGTAACCTACAGCGGCTCCTACGGCCTTGAGAGCATGACTACGGAGCTTTCTGATTTAATCTACAACAGATTGGGAGCTTCCGATGCCCTCCTCCTTGCTCCGCAGCGGAAATTAAATTTTTTCAAGGATAAAAACTCCGGTCTTTCCTACGATGAAATCAGGAACCTTGACGCCCTGTCAAGACAGGAGAATGTCCACTATGTCATTACAGGAACCATCAGGTCTCTTGCTCTTTCCGATGCCGGACCTTCCATTATTGATAAGCTCCTTTATTCCAAAACCAGACGCCTTGATTTTGCCGTATCGGTTTTTGACGCCGTAACAGGACAGGTTATCCTAAGGCGCACTTATGAGGCAGAGACAGACTGGGACTATAAGCAGGGGGATTTTGTTGACATAAGATCAGAGCGCTTTTTATCCTCAAGTTACGGCCAGCGTCTCCTCGAGCTTGCCAACTTTGCAGTTGAGGATATTATTGCCAGCCTGCAATGTGCCCCTGCAAGCTCCAGGGTAATTGCAACCAGCAACGATAATATTATTATCAGCATTGGTCAAAATGTCGGCCTTAAGGTTGGACAGGAATTTACCCTTTACCATATCTCGGAAATGCTGGACTGGCAGGGAAAATTCAATCGCATCAGCCAGGAATCTGGGACCAAATACAAAGTAACTGAGGTCTTCTCCCACTCTGCAAGCCTTCAGCCTTCAGGAGGCAGCAGACTTATTAATGTATCAGCCGGTGATGTGGTGACTTTGCAGTAAGAATGGAACTGCTTGCTTTTGACCAATTGATTGGGGCATAATGACGCCGTCTAAATTGACGACTGTCCCCATAGTTAAATGGATATAACAAGCCCCTCCTAAGGGCTAGTTGCAGGTTCGATTCCTGCTGGGGGCGCCACCTGAAAAAAGACAAGAGCATCACTTTATCGAGGATCACAAGGATTTTAGGCAGCGTTCCTAAGTGCTTGTGTAAATGTCTGTGTGATTCAATCCTTCAGGATGAGCACGGAAAAAGATAACGTCATCGTAGTCATTTTGATCTAGAAATTGAGCTAAAGACTGAGA
>CAYNSI010000178.1:0-3728 GCA_964399665.1 uncultured Enterobacterales bacterium
GAAAGTCTTTTAAGGATTCGTATGAGAACTGATTGATGATTTTATTCATCACACCCTTTATGGCTGGCAGGTTCTTGGTTTCAAAAGCTTCGGTGATGCTTTGCACGTATTCGTCTCGTAATATGTCATCATCGTCATTGTCATCGTCATTATCTGCCTTGTTTGCCATTAATCTTTCTATAACCGCATTGGCAAAAGCAGTTTTTACCTCCTTATTGGGAATGCCTATATAAAACAGGTCGTTAACGGCTTTCTTAATAGTCAAATAGCCTGATTGGTACAAAAAGGCTTTAACAGGAAAGTCCTTTTCTCCAAGATGGGTTATGACAGGAGCTAGCTTATCATATCTGCAAGGCTTGGATACATTGCCTAAAAAATCCAGCATCTCAGACAAATCAGCGGGATTGGCAGCCAAACGCTCCAAAAATTTATTCAGCAGGGTTGAATTGGAACTGTGAAGCCAATGTTGTTCAAATTCATCTTCCGGTCTTGCAAAGAATTTAATCACCGACCAGGGATTGTATACTTTATTTTCGGCAAACTTATCAAACGAATAACCATCATAATTAGACTTGAGTTCTGATAAAACCTTTTGCTCATCCCACTGCTCCTGCGGTTTTCTCTTTTTCAAGATCTCTGCAGCATTGGCAATATAGGGCTTAAAATCTTGTTCAAGCTCCTCTTGGGTAAATCCCGTGATCGCGCCATACTTAGGACTAAAAGAAATATCATCTATATTGTTGGGCCCTGAAAAAAGGCCAAGATGGGTGATCCTGGTGACACCGGTAATAAAGACAAAGCGGAACTTCTCGTCAAAGTCCTTTAAGGTTGAATAAAACGAAGCTAAATAACCACGCCTCTTCTCATACTCATCAGGCTTATCTAAAACATGGGTTAAGGGAGCGTCATATTCATCTATAAGCAGGACTATGGAAGAATCTTCAGCATTTTTTAGGGAAAGTTTCAAAGAATTGGTCCAATATGGATCATTTATCCATGTAAGTCCGGCATTTAAAAATTCCAGTCGCAGTTCATTGCCGAATATTTGACCAAAATCTTGGTCCTTCGGATCATCAGCCGGGGCAGAAAAGCTTAACTTAATAACTTTATAGGTCCCCGAGTCAGTCCATGGTCTGTCTTTTTCAAGTTTAAGTCCTGCAAATCTTCCCCTGCCGTTTAAGAAGAGTTCTTCAAAGGTGGACAGCAGCAGGGACTTGCCAAAACGACGCGGTCTTGACAGGAAGAAAAAGCCGTCCTTCCTTGCCAAATCCGCTGCCAAATCGGTTTTGTCCACATATAACTTTTTCTTGTCAATCAGATAGGCAAAACCCTTTCTTGAAACGGGCAGACTGTCTGTTAAGTCCATAATTTGCTCGTCCTGCAGCGGTTTAGACACGAAATCACCTCTTAATTCTCTGATGTATCACAAGAAGTCCGGTTTCTTGAACTATAGACCCGCCGAATTTCCAACATTCAGCGCTGTGACCTTAGAACAAGATCTTACCGCAAAGCTCCCGTTCCACCATCTTCTTAAGTGAATTTAGCGCACAGAGCATGCTTCTGCTTTTCTAATCCTCATTGCAATAAATTGCAAGAGGGGGGAACGAGGACTCCTATGTCTATTGCAAAATACCACTGCCTGATTTTGTAATCTATGATCTGGTTACGGTCGTAAGCCGTATCACAAAGGAGGTCAAATCATTGGAGGTAAACAAAAGGCTTGTCGTTCCTAAAAAGGCAGGGCCTTAAAGCTGCAATCTTTAACCCCACAGGATCAGGATCTTCTAAGTGTACAAAATGTCATGAAAAAACCACCTGCTGCAATAGGCAGTACAGGTGGTCTTAAAGGGTTTTTCAGTTTTTAAGTTTAAGTTTGCTTAAACTAGCAGACGCCCTGGGCAATCATGGAATCTGCCACCTTGCGGAAGCCTGCAATATTAGCTCCAAGCACCAGGTTACCCTCATCTTTGAATTCCTTTGAAGTTTCATAGGAAGTCTCAAAGATCCCCTTCATGATATTAAAGAGCTTGCGATCTACCTCATCGAAAGTCCAGGAAGTCATCCCGGCATTCTGTTCCATCTCAAGCTGGGAAGTTGCCACACCGCCGGCATTAGCAGCCTTGGCAGGACCGTAGGCAATTTTGGCAGCCAAGAAGGCATTGATAGCATCAATGGAAGATGGCATGTTGGCACCCTCGGAAACTACCTTGACACCATTAGCAAGCAAAGTTTTGGCATCTTCAAGATTAACTTCATTCTGCGTAGCGCATGGGAAGGCGGCATCAACCGGAACTGACCACACGGCATTGCGGCCTGCAGGATATTCTGATACCGGAGTGTACTTGGCAGTCTTGACCAACTCAGCATACCTCGTTAAGGAAGCACGCTCTACTTCCTTGACCTGCTTTAAGGTCTCAACATTGATGCCGTTTTCATCATAAATCATGCCGCGCGAATCTGATACGGTAACAGGTTTTGCTCCCTTCTCATATAACTTTTCACAGCAGTATATGGCGACATTGCCGGCTCCTGATACCGAGCACTTCATACCTTCAAGGGACTTGCCGCGCTTTTTAAGCATTTCCTCGGCAAAGTAAACCACACCATATCCGGTAGCTTCGGTACGGGCAAGAGAACCTCCCCAATTTAAACCCTTTCCTGTCAGAATACCTTCATAACGGGTGGTCAATCTTTTGTACATACCGTAGAGGTAGCCTATTTCGCGGCCGCCTACGCCTATATCACCTGCCGGAACATCCACGGTGGCGCCGATGTAGCGGTGCAGCTGCAGCATGAAAGCCTGGCAGAAACGCATAACTTCATTGTCTGATTTGCCTTTGGGGTCAAAATCAGAACCGCCCTTGCCTCCTCCTATGGGAGTACCGGTCAAAGAATTCTTGAAAATCTGCTCAAAGCCCAAAAACTTTAAAATACCCTCATTTACAGTGGGGTGGAAGCGCAGACCTCCCTTGTAGGGGCCAATTGCCGAATTAAACTGGACACGAAATCCGTTGTTAACCTGGATCTCCCCCTTGTCATCAAGCCATTCAACACGGAAATGGAAGGAACGCTCAGGCTCTACAATACGCTCTAAAATCTTATTCTTCTGGTAGACAGGATCTTTATCAAGAAGAGGCTGTAGGGTGGTTAACACTTCCTGAACGGCTTGTAAAAATTCAGGCTGATAGGAATAGCGGGCCGAAAGATCGGCAAAAACCTGCTGTGAATAAGACATATTGATAATTCTCCACGTAATGGTTGCTTTTTAAACAGTCGATAATTTAGCAGGTTTTGAAGCATAATGAGGCAAAACCCCAAAATTGTGCAAAATTAGGACGTCAAGTGCGAGTGCTTTGCAGCGTTGATATTTGAGTGCTTTGATAGTGGTGGCATGCTTAAACCTTGCACCAAAATAATGCTTCTGTCTTTTTTAGTTTCTTGCGGCGGTCACAATTGTGCCTTTCCGGGACCGGCACGGAAAGCTTGGGATCCCATTTTTGAAAAAATGGCGTAACGAAAAGATCCGCGCGCAAAAAATTTTTTTGGGATCTTTTCGCCGCGCCACTGAGCGGATCTTTTTCACGCCATTCTACACACCGTCAAGTTTTAAGATTTTCAAGGTGCGTTTAACTGTGCAGCATTTACAGTGACAAAAGCCACTTAAACTGAAATCTCCTCAAGTCTTACAATCTCTCTTATGCTGGTTGGGTCTTGTTTGTTATCTGCCT
>CAYNSI010000179.1:0-3691 GCA_964399665.1 uncultured Enterobacterales bacterium
CCATACTTTTTGCACATATTAGACTATGAAAAATTAGTATTTTAAAGCCTTTTTCCCTTGTTCTATCCTTGCATTGAGGCTTTTCCCATACTGTAGGCATAAAGGCTGTCCAGAGGGAGATACGGTTCTGTGCTGCAGATGTAATTTTGCGATGCAGCCTTAAAACAGGGGGAAGTTATGTTCTGCAGTATTAATAAAAGACGTCGGTATTGGAAAGTGCCGATCTTAAAAAGCCTTAAATCATCTGTCCATGCACCTTAAAAATTAGGAGCTTTTTAAGCCCCGATAAGGAGAAAGTAAGGATGTACAAGCTTTTAAAACACACTTTAGGCGCGATGTTGGCTGCGGGAATACTATCTGGAGGATTGGCCATGGCCGATGACATCAATAAAAATACCGAACTTACCAGGATCCTGGACCGTTTAAGTCAACAGGATACCCCTGCAATGGTGACTTCTCTGGATGAGAGGATGCAGTCTTTGGTGACCATTGCAACTTTAAGTGCCTTAGGTGATGAGGCGCTTTTAAGCAGGGCCGTTGAGAAGGCTGTTACAAAACATGGGGTGGCTCCCGTCGAGATCCGCGAAACCATGTATCAGGGCATGGCCTATGTGGGAATGTCTTATATTGACAGGGCGGAAAAGACTTTGATGAATACTTTGGTGAAGCTTAATCTTCCTTCCGATATGGAGGATGCCGGTACTGTCACTGATGAGAGCAGATTTGCAGACGGTCTTGCAATTCAAAAGGGGCTGTTCGGTGAGGGCATAGACATCATGCATCAAAATGCCCGCGATGATGAAAAGGCAATCATTATTGACCTTCTGACAGGCTGGTGTTTTGGTGATACCTACACCAGAAAAGTACTGCCCCTTAAGGAGCGGGAGTTTTTAACCTTTGTATATATCGCAGCCTTGGGAGGTTGTGAGCCGCAGGTAAGGGCACATGCTGCGGGAAATATTACAGTGGGCAATACCAGGCAGATGCTAATCGATGCTCTGACGGTTATGGTGCCCTACATAGGATATCCAAAGACCTTAAATGCCCATGCCATGGTAAATGAGGCAGCAGGCGGCTGAAGAAAGCACCTTTAGGAATTTAAGGTGACATAATCCCGATTCTGTTGTTTATCCGGTCGATAGTACCGTGATTTGGGAAGTTTTTAATAAGGGGAAACTTATGAGAATTTTAAAAAACCTTACGGCAGCAGCAGCTGCTCTTATTATCGGGGCAGGAAGCATAACCGCGGGTGCAGCTGACTTTTCATCCTATAAAACTGCCGTGGTAAGTTTTACTTTGCTGCATAACAGACTTCAGGGCAGTCCTGACCCCCAGGAGGGGAAAACTGTGGGAAATACCGAGGTTATAGGAAATCTTATTGCAAAATTTACTCAATCTGATCATCTTGCCTTGCGTACCGTTGACAAGTATCCTGTGGACTACGATGAAACCGTCGATATTGCCCGCAAGGAACTTAGGGAGAATTACAGGCCTGCCTTACAGGAAATTCCTGATGTGAGCGCATATGACGTGGTATTTTTAGGGTTTCCTAATTGGTGGGGAACCTACCCCATGGCGGTAGCCGTGTTTTTGGAACAGGCCGACCTTGCAGGTAAGATTGTCATCCCGTTTTGTACCCACGAGGGCTCCCGCTTTGGAAGATCCCTTAATGATCTGAGGGCAGCTCTTCCTGACTCACAGGTTGTGGAAGGATATGAGATCAGGGGAAGGAATGTTAATGACAGCTCAACAGAGGCGGATGTCCAAAAGTTTTTGGAGGATTTAAAGCTCTAAAACCAAAGATAGAGGGGAGGAAATGGGCGGTCGGGTTAAAAGATTTCTCTGGTTTATAGGAAGGGCATTGTTCCTGCTGATTTTCCTGTTGGCAAGTTCAGTGATTTTTGTGCCCCAGTCCTTCGGTATCAAGGTTCATGAATACGCAGCCACGGCTTTTTTGGTGGCTGCCATATACCACGTTATCCGCAACCGCTATGTATTCAGGAAGTTGTTTGCGGAAAAATATCCTTACTATCTGTTAAGAGATCTCACCGCGGTGCTTATTATTACCGCATTTTTAATCATGCTGTTAACAGGCATGGCAATATCTGTTTATGTCTTTGATTTTATCAGGAGTCCTTTTCAGGGGATCCTGCGGGATATCCATTTGTACTGTGCGGTGTACAGCTTTGTTTTAGTGGGGATCCATATCGGGCTGCATGCCATATCCTTATTTTCTTTTATTCGGCAGCAGCTTGGAAAACGAGCCGTCCTCATGGTAAAACTGTTTTTGACAGCAGCGGCGGTACACGGATTTTACGTCTTTATAACGGGGGACTATCTGGACAGACTATTGTTCAGGCAGACCTTCGCATTTTTTGATTATGAAAGACCTATTATATTTTCCCTCATTGACACGGGCTCGGCCCTTGTAATGTTCGCAGCCTTGGGATATGGTCTTGCATACCTTTGTTTAACAGGATTCAGGAGGTAGGGTTTTGGAAAGCAAAAGCCTTAAGCTTATTTTAGGACTTGTCCTTTTGGGATCTTTCAATGTACAAGCCGCACAGTCAGGGCCCCGCACTTTGCCGGTTCCCCAAACGGTAAGCCCACAAATGCAGGAAATTATCGGGGCAGTCAATAATAATTACCACTTTACTCTGGACACTGAAGATAAGTGGTTTGAATTTAAGGACCGCATCAACCTTTCAAGTACCGATAGTGCCCGCAGGGCCCTTGAGTATTATGGGGTTGCTCTTAGCCAGGAGACTATGGCGGGGGTTCCTGTCTATACCATAAGTTCTCCAAAGGTCAGCGAAGATAAAGAGGATAAGGCAATCTTGTTTTTTCACGGCGGCGGCTATGTTTTAAATGCCGGTATTGCAGGGACCTATGAGGGGATCTGTTTTGCAGGAAAGAGCGGTTACAAGGTGATATCGGTCGATTACAGAACAGCTCCTGAACACCCCTACCCTGCAGCCATGGAGGATGCCCTGGCTGTATATAAGGAGCTTTTAAAAAGCTTTGAGCCTGAAAATATCGGGGTATTCGGATCTTCAACAGGAGGCGGCATGACATTGGCTTTGATATTGATGCTCAAAGATCAAGGCCTGCCCCTTCCAGGTGCCATAGCGGCGCTGACCCCATGGTCGGATCTGACACAAACAGGAGACAGCTATTTTACCAATGCCTTTACTGACAATGTGCTGGTAGTCTATGACGGCTGGATTGATGACGCTCTATGGGCCTATGCCAGGGACCATGATCCTAAAGATCCCTATCTTTCTCCTGTTTACGGGGATTATGCCAATTTTCCTGCAACCCTTTTGGTTTCAGGAACCAGGGATCTGTTTTTAAGCAACACGGTAAGAGTACAGGAAAAGCTGTTAAAGGCCGATGCTAAAGTGGAACTAATTGTGTACGAAGGACAGTCCCATGTGCAGTATTACTCAAGACCTGACGTTCCCGAGCACCACTTTCATTTTGAGAACTTAACTAAATTCTTTGAAAGAAATTTGGGAGGTATCCAAAAATAAGGTGCAGCAATAACATTGTCCTTATCGTGACTGCTCCTCGCCGCCCGTATTGGCGGGGAATTACGGCGTGTTTCGTAAAAGAACTGAAGGCCTTTAAGAAAAAGTAACAGGTCGGTATACACGTCCTTCACAACCTTATGTGTTATTAGCGAAGATAG
>CAYNSI010000180.1:0-3688 GCA_964399665.1 uncultured Enterobacterales bacterium
GGCTTATATCCCCATCGCTGAAGCGAGGGGTTTTACGCCGCAATTGATAAAACCTAGAACTCTGCCCTAAAAAATGTCGCATCCAAAATATTATCCCCATAAGGAAAGGAGGATCTTTTTACGCCATTTTCCACACTGCCAAATCACCCTTTTGCAGGATAAGGAAACCCTAAGCGCACTAAAGGTTTAATGGACAGCAGGCTTCCTAAAAAAGATACCTTCCAATCAAAAGCCTCTCTAGTCTTCAAATCCTTCAGGGTTGTTTTTCTGCCAATTGTAAGCATCTTTTGTCATATCCTCTAAGGTCCTTACAGCCTTCCATCCAAGTTCCCTGAAGGCTTTTGAAGGGTCAGCATAACATTGGGCCGCATCGCCCTCACGACGTGGGGCAATCTTATAGGGCAGATTAAAGCCTGCAGTTTTTGAAAAAGCCTTCACCATATCAAGGACACTGTAACCTGTTCCTGTCCCCAGGTTATAGATATGGACCCCCGGTACATTAAAAAGCTTTTTAAGTGCCGCCACATGTCCTAAAGCCAAATCCACCACATGAATATAGTCACGCACACAAGTTCCGTCGGCGGTAGGATAGTCATTCCCAAAGACATTTAGATAAGGAAGCCTGCCTACGGCAACCTGGGTAAGGTAGGGCATTAGATTATTGGGGATCCCCCTTGGATCTTCTCCTATAAGACCTGACTTATGTGCACCTGTCGGGTTGAAATATCGCAACAGGGTAATATTAAAATCAGGTACTGCCTTTTGAAGCTCCCCTGCCATATATTCAACGACAATTTTAGTCTGTCCATAGGGACAGGCAGCCCTTTTGACAGGAGCCTCTTCGGTAACAGGCACCTTATCAGGTTCACCATATACCGTTGCAGAAGACGAGAATATGAAGTTATAACAGCTGGCATCCTTCATTAGCTCAAGCAGAACCCTTGAGCCGTTGACATTATTATCATAGTATTCAAGAGGCTTTTGCACAGACTCCCCTACGGCTTTAAGTCCTGCAAAATGAATGACTGCATCTATTTTGTGTTCATTAAAAACAGTTTCGAGATCTTCCCTGACCCTGACATCCCCGCGGTAAAACGGAATTTTTCTTGCGGTGATCTTTTCCAATCTTGCAAGGACTGCAGCCTTTGAATTGGAAAAATTATCAAAGATAACAGGCTGATATCCTGCTGCTATAAGTTCTATTACGGTATGGGAACCAATAAAACCAGCGCCTCCGGTCACCAAAACTTTTGTCATAAAAACTCTTAACCCCCCGCAGGTCACCAATACAAATGTTTGTATTATAGGTTGGACAGTCTGTGAGACAAGCAGAAATTACGGCTTAAGATTCTAAATGATCCTGGTTATGCCGCTAATTTTCGGTTCTTGCTAGATTTTAGTTGGAAACTAAAAATTTAAACTTTTAGGCCTTTTGACGAAAAATTCTTAGGGAATTTTCTCATCAGGGGCACGCCCCATCATATTGGGGTCTCCCTGCTGTCAAGGGGCAAAAAAGTAATGTCCTGCTGTCATCCTCACTATATAATCTAATAAAGAGCCATTGACCCTCAAAATTCAAGAGGCAGATCCTGTGTACAGTTAAGCTTTATGGTGCCGGGATGGACGCAGAACTTTTTAATTTGAGGGATTTAAAAGATAAAATTGTGCTTTACATAGAAGATTGAAAAACTTTGGCAAACTGCTGCAATGTCTTACACAGGAATGTTGATGATACTTGAATTTATACCTTGGAGCTGCAGGAATTAATGACCAATAATGAAGAACAGGAGCAAATCAGGCTTCACACCTCCTTAGATAAAAGACGTCGTCAGCACAGAACAACTAACCGACAGAAAGGATGGGGCAAGGGGGTAAAAAACAGGGCCGTCTTTACCAAAACCCTTCTTTATCCTGGGTTTATCCCGGCCTGGCTTACCATGTTCTTCCTGTGGTTTACGGTAACGATGCTTCCCTATCCTGCAATCTTATATCTGGGGCGTAAAATTGGGCTTTTAGCACCCAAATTTATAAAAAGCCGACAATATGTAACAAGACGTAATCTTGAGCTTGCCTTCCCGGAACTTACCGATGAACAAAGAAAAACTTTAGAGTATAAAGTCTACGAAAATTCCGGCATGGGCCTTCTTGAAACGGGAATGGCCTGGTTCTGGTCCGACAAAAGGCTCCTAAAGCATGTTCTTTTTGATGAAGAGGAACTTAAAGAGGCCCGCAGCATTGCAAAGCGTAATGAGAGGATCCTGGTACTTACCTGCCACATGGTAACCTTAGAGCTTATGGCCAGAATTTACGCTCTTTTGATTAAAGGAGGGGTTGGGGTGTACCGTCCCTCAGATCATCCGGTGTATGAGTATATGCAGGTAAAGGGCAGATTAAAGAGCAATGTTGCTTTAGTAGATCGCGAAGATCCTAGGTCAATTATCAAAGCCCTGATGCACGGTTATCCCATCTGGTATGCCCCAGATCAGGATTACGGGCGCAAGTCTGCCGTTTTTGTCCCCTTCTTTGCAGTAAAAAGGGCGGCCTCAATAACGGCAACCCGGGATTTGGCACGGGTAAAGGGGGTCAAGGTACAACCTTCCTGGACGGTGCGTGAGAAAAAAGGCTATAGACTTTATGTCACAAAATGTCTTGAAAATTTCCCAGGCTCTGATGAGGAGGCTGATATCAGCCGTATTAACCAGGTAATTGAAAACATGATCCTCAAGGCACCTGAGCAGTATTTGTGGATGCATCGCAGGTTTAAAACAAGACCTCAAGGAGAAAGTTCTTACTACCCCAAAATAAAGTAGCAGGATCTTTAATTTCCCAGGAGGACCTTATGAGATGGGCGGGGTTATTTTAGCTTCTTTTTTTTCATCCTTAAAGGACTTTGACGAGAAGTTCCGCTTTGTCTTTACCACCGGTGTCACTAGAATCTTCCATCTTGGACTTTTTTTAAGGTCCCAACAATATCATCGATACTTCATTTGATCCCATTTATGGAGCTGTCACAGACTTTTCCGCAGCAGAACTTGAGCATTTGTGCAAGCCCTGCCTCACCACCTCTAGAGCGACATGACACAAGCTGTCACTCTGCTCTAAGTTCCTGCGGCCCAATTTTTTAAACTCACGCCTGATAAAATGCCTTACGATGTCAAGGCGCAAATCATGCAATCACCATGACTTTGAACTGTATAGCAAAAAGATTGTGCTATCATGTTCTAAAACAAGATGTTAATGTTGATGACCGGAAGTGTCGGTTCTTGATGGAACCATGCAAAGAAGAAAGGAAATGACACTGATAAGAGGTGTCTATCTTTTTGAGCACCGCTAAACGGAGGCCCCGCTATGGAACTAAAATATTCTCTTCCCAAACGCGGCATGAGCTTTGCAGAAGTCATCAGACAAAAGAAACTTTATGTAGACAAAACCGACCTTGTTGCAGATTTGGCCAGGGACGATGCCTTCTTCTTTTTATCAAGGCCGCGCCGCTTTGGCAAATCTCTTCTTCTATCTACTTTCAAAGAACTGTTTGAAAACGGAACCCAAAGTTTTAAGGGGCTCAAACTTGAAAAAGATGGACCATGGACTGACACGGGCACCTATAAAGTGGTTGAGTTGAGCTTTTCTTCCTCGGCCGATGAACCGATGGACCAAGATTTTAATCAAGTATTCGGCAACAAGCTCA
>CAYNSI010000181.1:0-3663 GCA_964399665.1 uncultured Enterobacterales bacterium
TCACCTACTTGCAATACCGGGATCTCGAGTGCTGCCATAATCAATAGCTCCTTTTTGGATAGGTCGCTTATATTTATGACCTATGATAGCACTTTCAAACGGCCTAAGCAAGCAATTTAAAAATTTTTAAAAATCGGAGCTGTCTATAACTACAGAATTCAGGTTCTTGTTTGTTAAGGTTCTGCTGCTATTAGACGCAGATCCTATACATTTGCCATGGTTCCCTTATCACTCACCCGCGATCTTACATTTGTCATAACTGTTTGAGAAAATACGCTTTTTTTGCGCAAAACGCTGTGAGAGCTCAGCCAAACCGGGGTCAGGATTGTGGGGATTTGGCAGATTAAAGGCCTTAGTCTCAACAACCAAGGCTTTAATATGAGTTTAATCTCAAATTATACGTTTCTAAATGTACATGTCAGTCATCCGATCCTCAAGCATTACCTTTGCAACCCCTTCAGTTTGTGACGGATAGGATCTGACAAGGCCTGTTTTTAATTATTATCGTCCCTTAAAGATACTGAAAGTTCCATAATTGAAGTATGGTCCTTTCTTGCGATATTTACCTCAACGTCATCAGAGCTTGCAATAGGCACGTATTTTTTTAGAACCTCAATAATATCTTCCCTTAAATGCGGTAAAAAATCCGGAGTGTTCTGCCCTGCACGATCATTGATGAGAACCAGGTGCAGACGCTGTTTGGCAGCTTCTCTGGCGTTTTGTTCCCTGGACTTTCCAAACAGGGCTTCTGAGATAACATTGATCAAGGACATTTAACAGTTCCTCTATCTGCCAAAAAGTTTTCCAAAAAAGCTCTTTTTTTCAACAGTAAAACGGAGCATTACTTCATTGCCCAAAAGACGCTCAACGGCATCCTCATAGGCAAGTCCAGCATCAGATTGTCTGTTTAGAATAATCGGGTTGCCGGCATTGGATGCCTTAAGAACGTCCGGAGATTCGGGGATCACTCCCAAAAGTGGAATAGTTAAAAGTTCCTGGACATCCTCAACAGAGAGCATTTCATTTTTGGTAACCCTGCCGGGAATATAGCGGGTTAACAAAAGTTTGGCCTGAACCGGCTCCAGATCAAGTTCGGCACGTCTTGATTTGGAATTTAAAATCCCGATAATGCGGTCTGAATCGCGCACTGACGAAACTTCAGGATTGGTGGTTACTATGGCCTCATCAGCAAAGTACAGGGCCATAAGGGCGCCCTGCTCGATTCCTGCAGGCGAGTCACAGACAATATATTCAAAGCCTGACTTGTCAAGCTCCCTTAAAACCCGGCCCACTCCCTCAAGATTCAGGGCATCCTTATCTTTAGTTTGGGAGGCAGGCAGGATGTAGAGATTGTCAACATGCTTATCCTTGATCAAAGCCTGGTTTAAACGGGCCTCTTTATGAACTACATTGATAAAATCGTAGACTACCCTTCTTTCACAGCCCATGATGAGATCGAGGTTTCTTAATCCCACATCAAAATCTATCACCGCAGTTTTATGTCCTTTCATGGCCAAGCCCGTAGCAATGGCAGCTGCTGAGGTAGTCTTGCCGACTCCCCCTTTGCCTGAGGTTACTACGATGATCCTGGCATTAAAAGGATCTGTGTCATGAGCAGGTTTGGCTGCATCTTTTTCCCCCTTGGCAGTGCCGGCCTCGGGGGATGTTCTGCCGTGATTTTTCTTCTTTTGGGAAGGCGCTTTTTTGCCGACAGCAGCCTTTGCTCCTGCAGGAGCAGTCTTTTTCTCCTTTAAAGCTTCAGCAGAAGGTTTACTGTCTTTATTTGTTTCAGCCTTTAAAACTGCATCTTCAGTCTTGTTGTCTTCGGACATACTTAATCCTTACGTGCTATTTTTTCAAATTAAAGTTCTGCTCCCTAGTATAGACCAGGGTACTGCCTTCAAGAGAGACAATTACATTATTCTGCTCTGATTTTAAGGGCCCTATGAGAGGATTATTTTCCATGTCTTCTGCGGTTTCATAGTTGCCGGCTATGGCAACTATTGAAGGGTCAAAATGCCCGCTTACATAAATGATGGCAGAGGTATAGCCCGGATCTTCCTGAGCTTTGGGATTGCCGGCATATACCTCACCTTGCAGCAGATCCCCAAAGATAAAAATATTATGGGAGGCAATGATCCTCGCCCCCATTCTCACGGAACCGAAAACTGCCACGGAATTATTAAGGGCGCCTACAGTTTCTCCTGATCTTAAGGTACGGGTAATAACCTTCATAGGTTCACTGCCTGCTTCCACCGGTACCTGAACTTCACGGGGAACCTGCACCTCTACGGGAATTTTAACCTCCAGGGTCTTTACTATAAGCTTTGGATTTAAATTTTCCTCACGGACTTTGGCAAAACGATTGGAATTTACTATCGGGATTTTATGTTCCCTTAAAAAGTCAGTCTGTTCTTCAGTAACTACCCCGTTAAGTCCTATAAGGTGCAGGGAGTATTTTTCACATACCCGCCTTAAGGATTTAAAATCGATATTGGTAAGGTCGGAAATTGCGCTGACATCAAGAGTTACGCAAAGATTTTCCAAGGCTTTTTGATTGGGGGTTACTTTCTGTTTTAAAAGAATATCAAGACTTTGTTCATTGAGATCATTTACTGTGATGGTGTAAAGGGAATAGGCAAGCCTGGTAAGCGTACCGGTATTCTGTGCAGGATCATCTTTTGTAAACTTACTCATCAAACGTTCCGGAATAAAAACCAACAGGCCACATAATAGCACAGGCCCTTGATTTTGATAAAAATCACCCCCTCACCCATGGTCATTTTCTAGCTTTTAAGGGCAGGCGAGCTTTCCTGATTAAAAGCTCCTTTGAAAAGGCTCTGTAGTCTTTGGCAAGTTTTCTTAGAAATCCTACGTGTCTACCGTCAATGATTCGGCCGTCCTGGGAAAAAGAAGGCCTCCTAAGGTAAGGATAATGCCTAAAACGGCGGCTGAGTTTAACTTCTCATCCAAAATAATGATTTTGGGGATTTATATAAAAATACTTTTAAGATCAAGACAATATAAGTAAAAATATCGAGGCAGTTAAGATAACAGCGTTTTTGGGCAAGACACAAAATACGATGCCAAAGCCATTTTGCAAAATCCCAAAACACCTCTTGCAAGAAAGTGCTGTTTTATTTTACAATCCACTCATCTTAAAGGTTCTATTATTCCCCAAAAGGGACCTTTCAGGTTTCTATCTCCTACCCCTTAACCTATCGCTATTACTCCGCAGTATGAGGTTTTTATCATGAGTGAAGTATCATCAAACCATCCTATTTCAAACAATATTGTTGATGCTATATTCAATACTGAACATACAGTTTCCGAGAATGCTTTTGAGAAACTGTCTATGTCTACTACCAAAAAAGTGCTCATAGGCATTTTCACTCTTGGAATAGGGACTGCTGTATTTAACTACATAGAGAATAAGGCCCGGCAGCAGGCAAAGGAGGTTGTGGATCTTAAAAATAAGCTTAAGACTCATAACTTTGATGAACAGGGACCTTTTACCGCCAAAATTAACGGTACGAACATCAAAGTAGAGCTCGATCATGAGGGGAAACTCAGGGCAGTCGAGACTTTGCGTAATGGAAAAGAGGATGTAACAAATTCTCCCATGACGCAAAAAGAGCTTGTTAAGCGTCTTGAGGATGATAT
>CAYNSI010000182.1:0-3658 GCA_964399665.1 uncultured Enterobacterales bacterium
TTAAGGCCTTTAAATCTTTCTGTGCCGCAGGCAAAGAGCTCATAGAAGGTGGAAATGAGGAGTGTTTTACCAAAGCGGCGGGGGCGGGATAAAAAGAAAATACCTCTCTTTCTAGCGATACGGGCTACTAAATCAGTCTTATCGACATACAGCAGTTTATTGTCAACTATATTGGCAAATTTCACAAGGCCAACTGGCAGGGAATCTTCTAATGTGATTTGTTTAGACAGCTCCATAATAATCCCCCTTGATATTAGGTTTTATCATAGCACAGCTAAGGGCTTTTAAGTGCCATCATCCTGCTTAAAGTCGGCGTCGGTATGCAGAAATGCCGAACTGCTGTCGCAGATTTCATCATGTCGGCTGCACAATAGCTTGTCTTTAGAACCTAAAAAGCACATCTGTTAGGTGGAGCTTGGGCGGCAGGTTATCCCAGGCCGCGCCCCGCCTTTACAAGAGGAAGGCTTCCAGCGGGACTCGTCAAAATCTGTCTGGTGCTGCCGCTGCGGTAGTAGAAGACGCCCTTGCAGGAAATACCCATGGGATATGGCGGTACGGTAATCTCGATGTATTCCTTGCCGTTCTCTTCCAAAAGGGACCACCTGTAGAATGGCCATCGCATTTCGGATTTTGTTGGGGATGTCATTCCAACAGTTTGCGGACATGGGGAAGGTCCACAACATTTCCTTTATCATTATCCAGTATAGATTTTGCCGCCATGTGCGTCGACTGAGCACTAACATGGGTGAAGACGCAAATCCATTCAAGATATTTGTCATTCCACGTACTCTCCCATTTTCTGTTATGTTTTTTTCATCGTGCTTTGATGGATGGGACGCACCTGCTCAAAGGGTGGCGCAGTCAACTTATGAAGTTCTGGATGTTTTGCAGCCCCCTTTTTTTAAGGCAAAAAAATCTTATAATCAGCAGGTCACGGTTTTAAGTAACGCAGGCTGTCAACAAAGATTAGGAAAGGTACCCCTTAACGCATTAACGTAAGGCATGACTTAGAGCAGCAGTAGGGCTTGAACCTAAAACATCCGCTTAGGAGTTAAGCTTTTTTGTTACATTACGGCAGCTTTGCCCGGGCTTTGTTCAATTTTGAGGTTTTCATGCAGCTTAAAACAGCTTTAGTTTTGATCCCCTCCCTGTTCTGTATGCAGGTTTTGGCGCAGTCTTCAGGGACTTTGGAATTTCAAATGACAAAGGTGACGGAAACAGCGCTGCAAGGGCAGCAAAGTCATGACAGCTTATCAGGCCTGGAAACTTACCAACCAGCAGCACCATCACCTGCTGCCAATTCTTGGGATGAGGGCGTAAGTGTAGTACAGGAGAGTCTTCAGGAGCCTCAATCTCAATTTGTCATGCAAATTAGCGGTTCGAATGGTGCCGGCACTCATCAGGCAGGGCAGGGTGCCGATGATCCAATAGGGGCAGCAGGTTATAGCAGCTTAAATGGTATGGTTAAAGTTCCCCTTGATTTTACTGAAAACGTGAACATAGATGATGCAATCTTTGAGGCCTTTTTACGGGCAGTATCCTACCGTACCTTAGGCTCTGCCGTGGATGCAGATTATAAAGCGGCGGCATTTGCCTTTGCAGGACTTGAGGATGGGGGCTTAAGCGCTCTTTTTGATTTAGGCAGGATCGATGATTTTATTACATCTTTAGGGTTAAGCTCCTTTGCAGGGCTTGAAAATCCCATTTTAGTCTGGATGGTAAATTATACGGAAGATGTAACTTCCCTTATCTTTGGCGGGAACATTACTCCTTTTGCAAGAGATCTTATGAGCCGGGCTGAAGCCTTAAATTACCGTCTTATGCTGCCTCTGCTTGATTTGGATGATATCCAAAAGGTAAATGCCGATACCGTATTAATGCACAATGATAATGACATAGCCCTTGCTACCAGACGTTATGGCAGTGATTATTTTTTAACCATGGCAGTAAGTGAGATAGATGGTATTGGTACGGTAAAGTGGAATCTTTATACCGCAAATGCCCATCATCTTGCAGGATCTGATGTTTCAGGCTTTATTGACGAGCTTTCATCCTTGACGGCAGGGGATATTGCAAGAACCATAGCCTCCCTGGGGTCGGGCATTGTTAATAAGGTGCCGGATGAGGAGGATCAGAACTCTTCTTTGCAGCAATTTATGAATGTATTTGCATTAGGACCCGGCGACGGGTTTGTGCGCATTAGGATAGATAATGTGGCCTCTTTAGCAGATCTTAAAAGCATCAGCGATAATCTTATTACCTACGGCTATGATGATGCCTGTGCCGTACAGGGGGTTGATGGTGACAGCATAATTGTGATGATCCCAACTTCCTCAGATCCACTCATTTTAGACGGTACCATGGCAAGGGTCAGCGATTTTACCAAGCGTGAAGCCTGGCATTATTCCTTAAATCATTCAAAAGCTTTAAGCTCAAGTTATAAGGGTATAGGAAGGGACAGTATCTTAGGTCCTGACTCCAGGGTAGTGATAAGAACCGATAATCTTATTGAAGATAAGTCAGATCATCCTGGTTTTTCCACTTCTTCCCCTGCCTTAAATGCAGCAGATGATCCTGCTCTTCCCGGGAGCTGAGAGCATGGTGCAGAGCCCGAGGCAGGAGCCTCTGCCCTTTAAAATAGATGATAACAGCACCTTTGAGACTTTGGTGACGGGAGCTAATACTGATACTGTTGCCATGCTCAAAAAGGCGGTGGCCGATTTTTCTTTTGAGCAGTTCTACATTTTCGGCCCGCATGGCTGCGGCAAAAGCCATTTGTTAAATGCCTTGTTCAGAAGTGTCACAGAACCTGCAGCAAATGTATTTTTTATCGATCTTGAAAGGGCGCGCACCTTATCACCGCTTATTTTGGATATAAATCCTCCCAAAGTAGTACTGCTTGATAATATTGAGGCAGCAGCTGGGGATGATGATTGGGAGCTGGCGCTTTTTAGTTTGTACAATCGCTGGCAGGATCACCAAGCGGGGGTGTTGATAGCGTCCGCCGTGCCTTCACCTGACAGGCTGGCTTTTAATCGCAGGGATCTTAATACCAGGTTTGGAAACGGCATTAGCTGTCCTCTTGAAAGATTAAATGAAGAAGGCTGCATTTTGGCTTTGCAGCTTAAGGCCAAAAAGCGCGGTTTTAAAATGCCCTTTAGGGTAGGAGCCTACCTTATTAAAAACTCAAGTCTTGAGATGCGATCTCTAATGAAGATCCTCGATAAGTTGGACACTGCTTCCCTTGAGGAGCAGCGGGTTATGACCATTCCCTTTATAAAAAAGATTTTAGGCCTGTAATGTTATTTGAGGCAGCTTAAGGATCAGAATGTGCACAGGATAGGGATGACAAGAAGAGCCTCCCCTGCGAATAAAAAGCCCGGCTCGTGCAATAAATCTGCTGATTCTTGGTAATTATGCGGAATTCAACTTAATTTAAGCACCTTCTAACATATGCACTTTTGGGGGGGGCTAAAGACAGGTAAAAGAGGTATTCTCGACAGTTATTCGGTTGTAGGGCATAATGAAACCTGTGACAGAAGTTCAGCTAACAAGCAGGCTTTAAGACAGGGTGATGGGGCGTAAGTGCCCTTGGCTGTGCTATGTGCTATGATAAAACCTAATATAAAGAGGGGATTATTATGGAGCTGCCCAATCA
>CAYNSI010000183.1:0-3631 GCA_964399665.1 uncultured Enterobacterales bacterium
CACTACACCGGAACGTACTCTGGCATTGCCCGATTCTATCGATTTTCCTGTAGCCGCATTTACCGAACTAGTTAGTGTCGTAATGCATGCCATTGATCGCTTTCGTCATTGCGCCAACAGCGATCGGTCTACCATTGGAGTTTGGGGTGACGGAAACGTCGGTTTTATCGTAGCGCTGCTTCTCAAACGAATGAGCATTGCTTCTAAAGTCATAGTATTTGGACGCAATCCTGACAAGCTGGCAGACTTTAGTTTCGTAGACGAAACATATCTCGTTTCTGACATACCTTCAAATCTTATCATCTCACACGCTTTTGAATGTGCCGGAGGTCAGGGTTCTGTATCAGCAATTGCGCAGATTATCGATTGCATTCAACCCGAAGGAACCATTTCTTTGCTAGGTGTCACCGAAGATCCGGCACCTATCAACACAAGAATGGTTCTCGAAAAGGGGCTACGTCTCATTGGAAACAGTCGCAGTGGCCGGACCGATTTTGAAACAGTGCTTAATCTTTATAAACAAGATCCCCTGATTGCCGAGTACCTCAAACGTATTGTTGGAGAAGTGTTTGAAGTCTCGTCAATACACGATATTTCCCTCGCATTCGAAAACGACATCGCACGTCACTATGGAAAGACCATCATGTACTGGAATATATAAGATGTTGATTGATGGTAACTGGAACAGTCCCATAAGCCAAACACGGGAAGTTATAAACATGAGTAATGAATTCGAATATCGGGTCAGCGTTATTGTCCCCGTATATAACCAGGAGCCTTATCTTGCACGTTGCGTGGAGTCTCTCCTTGCACAAACCATCGATCCAGATGAAATGGAAATTTTGCTTATTGATGATGGATCGACCGATGCAAGCCCCCAAATGTGTGATGACTACGCAAAAAAATACAGGAACGTGCGCGTCATACACAAAGATAACGGCGGGCTATCCGATGCACGCAACTGCGGTATACAAAACGCCCGAGGCAAATATCTAATGTATCTTGATGGAGACGATCGCTTCTTGCCAGACACTGTCGGCCCAGTTGTGGACTTCTTTGACTGCTGCTATGATGAAGTGGACCTTGTAGCCTATCCCTCAATCATTTTGCATAATGGAAAACCAACTGCTCCACATTATCGCTACAAAGTGCTCAAACAAACAGGACTTTACAACCTTGAGGATGATTGCAATATCTATGCCGCTATTACCCGTATTGAAGTCTGCGTGAAAAATAAACGCAGCGATAATATCCTCTTCTCTTCAAATCGCGATTTTAGACAAGAAGATCAAAAGTATTGTACTGATGTGATTCTGCAGAGAATGAAGATTGGCTACTGCGCTGCAGGAGGCTATCTATACGAGCAGCAACCAGACGGGCTACAGCAAACAACATTCTATGCTTACTATCTATTTGAAAACACGATGTCATTTTGGGAGGAAGAGTTCGAAAAATACGACAAGGAAACTACACCTAAATATCTTCAAGCCCTATACCTTTCCGACGTAGCGTGGAAACTCAAACTAGGCATGCTGTTACCATACCACTACGAAGGAAAAGCATACGAAGAAGCCGTTCAACGAGTGAGGAGCCTTCTTAACAGAATCGATTCTGATGTTATTGTCAATCATCCTGCGCTCGATAATTTCCAGCGAGCGTTCTATTTACAGCAAAAGACAAACTGCAAAACTACCGTTGTTGTTACTCCAACCAATGGCGTGGAGCTCTATATCGATGATGCCGAACAGCCTTGGTACAAACGCAGCAAGATAGAAATCATCTTGCTGCAATCAAAAGTAAGGTCTGGCAATCTGCATATACGGGCATTCCTTAAATCCCCTTCATTCCAATATGGTGAAAAGCCAAAACTTATTGCTTGCATTAAGCATGGAGGGCAGTCTGAATATAGGGATGTACCTTTAACCCCCTCGTCTTGGAATTATTACAACTGTCGGACAGAGGTCAACTCGTTCTGGGATTTTGAATTTTGTCTATCAGGCGATACCGATAGCGAGTGTTGCTTTATGGTGCTTTTTGAAGGCATGCTGCTCGCTACTAATTTTTACTTCATGAAAGATGCCATTTTTAGCCAAAAGAATCCATCCCGTTCTTACTTCTATGCTGATGGGCGAATCTTCTCGCATCTAAACGGAACCTTAAGTATCCAGATTCAAGGACGCCGTGGAAGGCTTACACTCCCTGGTAAGATCGATAGGTCTTTCAAGGGCAGCAAGAAATGGTTCCTGACTCGCAAAATTGTTCGCTGTCTTAAGGCACATAAAAGGCGCATTTGGCTTTACCACGACTGCCATGGCGTAGAAAAAAATAACGCTTATTATCAGTTTACTCATGACTATGCAATACACGACGGGGTTGAACGATACTACGTTATCAACGATGATCTGACCAAAGTATCTCATCTTTTTACTAACGAACAGAAGAAGCACCTTGTTCGTTTTGGAAGCAAACGGCATAAGCTTCTCTTCTTGATGGCTGAAAAAATAATTACTGCATACGTTGAACGTAACAATTGGGTTCCCTATTGCGACGAATCGTACCGAGCATTTCGTGATCTATTCAATGCGGATGTTGTCTATCTCCAGCATGGCATTCTCCACTCACATCAACCTTGGAAATATTCACTTGATCGTCTGCTTATCGACAAGGAAGTCGTTTCAAGCAAATACGAAGTTGAGAACCTTACACAGAACTACGGGTTCGGTCTCCATAACCTAATCCAAGCAGGCATGCCTCGTTACGACATTATTGACCAAAACGCGCCGGCGCAGCGCAAAATTCTTGTTGCCCCTTCATGGCGTAAGTACCTTATTCGCCAAAAAGCAGATGGGCAATGGAATCCGGTGGAGAAGATTTTTGCCAACTCTGTGTTCTACAAAGAACTTATTGCTTTTTTGAACAACCCTCATCTAATCGATTTACTCAACCAGTATGATTATACACTCGAACTTAAACTCCATCCTATTTTTGCTGAGTTTTATGAACCTCTATTTCAGTTTGCCAGCCCTCGCGTCTCCTTGGCGAAAGATTCTGTCAATGAGTCGGAATACAGCGTCTTCGTGTCTGATTTCTCGAGTTACAGATTTGATTTTGTATATCTTAAACGAGCTATCATGTATTTTTTCCCCGACTATGATATGTTTAAATCTGGCATGGCAGATTATCGAGAAACAGATTTGCCCCTTGACGGTCAGTTTGGCGACTTGGCTATCCGTGCGGACGAAGCAACAGTCATCTTACAAGGCATCTTGGAGAATGATGGAAAGCCCAAAGATATATACCTCCGGCAGATGAATGGATTCTTTCTTCATGAGGACAACGGGCAGTGCGATCGCATTTACCATGCTCTTATGAAAAGTCTATAAAACAAGCGTACAGGACTGGCAGGATAGTCTTTCTAAACTATCCTGCCAATCTCCTAGATTTTTAGATTCTGAACAGGAAGACAAATGACAAGGTGAGCATCGTGATCCGCTTAAGGGTCACTCAAACAATAGGTGTCACAACCTATTAGCTCCCCACGTTACCACAAGTGCCCACCATCCTGAATACCGCGTTAACCGCGCACACAGGCGGCCAACCTTCCCCAGATCTTCTTCAAGCAGGCATCGCC
>CAYNSI010000184.1:0-3631 GCA_964399665.1 uncultured Enterobacterales bacterium
ATAATTCGGCAGTTTTCCTCTCCTTAAGACCGTCAGTTAGCGTCGTTTTTACAGTTTCAGGTATTTTTGCTATACTTGCCGGGTCTTAATTCTCTGGTATATCAAGCTTTGATATTGGTTTTTTTCTGAATAATTCAGGACCGCTTAAAGTTGTCCTCAAGAAGAGATTAAACATGAAGTTAGCTCAAGAAGTTCGTGCCGGTAATGTCATTATGATTAACGGCAATCCCATGGTTGTTCAAAAGGCTGAATACAGCAAGTCAGGACGCAATGCTGCTGTAGTGAAGATGAAACTTAAGAACCTGTTATCAGATGCCGGAACCGAAACGGTTTTTCGTGCCGACGATCGTTTAGAAGACGTCATTTTAGAACGTAAAGACTGCACCTACTCCTACTATAACGATCCTTTGTATGTCTTTATGGATGAAGAATTTAATCAGTATGATGTTGAAAAAGACAATCTTGGTGATGTTATAAATTATTTAGTAGACGGCATGGAAGATGTCTGCCAGGTAACTTTCTACAACGGCAAGGCCATTTCCGTGGAACTGCCGATTAGCATTGTCCGTGAGGTTGAATATTCAGAACCTGCAGTACGCGGGGATACCTCAGGAAAGGTAACCAAACCTGCCAAATTAAAAGGTACCGGATACGTGATCCAGGTTCCTGATTTTGTCAATGTTGGAGATCGTATTGAAATCGATACCCGCACCAATGAGTTTAAAAAGAGAGTATAGCTTTTTATAAAAAATTTTTGGTGTTCCAATGTTTTTGGTAAATCAGCCCTGAGATTATCCCGGGGCTTTTTTATGCGGAGCTTTTTATGGGCAGGCCATCAGAGCTTACCATATGCCATGTAAATTTAGCCCGGGGATTTAGGGGCGGGGAAAGGCAGACTGAGCTTCTTATTAAAAACTTAAGTCTTTTAAATGTTTCCCAATACTTAATTTTAAGAAATGCAAGTCCCCTGCAAGAAAGACTTGAAGGTACAGACAACCTTAAGATTATTGCTGCAAAAAAATTTTGCGATCCCAGATTTTCAGGTCATCTTGCCATTGGAAATCGGGTCTTTCTGGTTCACGCCCATGAAGCCCGCGCCGCCCAGTGGGCCCTGATTCATTTTTTAACCTATAAAGTCCCTTTTATTATCACAAGAAGAGTTCCTGAGCCTGTACGCAACAATTTTTTTAATAGGGCTTTGTATAACAAAGCTGCAGCCGTTGCAGCCATCTCATCTGCAATAGCGGACACCCTAAAAAAGCAGTTTGACCGCGATATTTTTTTAATCCCAAGCTCCTGCTCCAACTTAAGCGTCAATAAAGATTCATTAAGAAAACTTCATCATCAATTTGCGGATGATTTTGTAGTAGGACACATAGGAGCTCTGGTGGATCGCCACAAGGGACAGTCTGTCATTATCAAAGCTGCTTCCTTCTTAAAAAAACAGATCCCCAATTTAAAGCTGGTATTTGTAGGAAGCGGCAGTGATGAGCTTATGCTAAAAGAGCAGGCAAAGGCTCTTAATCTTGAGCAGATAACCCTTTTTACAGGATTTGTGGACAATGTTGCAGACTACATCAACTCTTTTGATGTCTTCGTTTATCCTTCAAATTATGAAGGATTAGGATCGGTGATTTTGGATGTTATGGAGCAGGGCGTACCAGTTGTGGCGACAAATGTAGATGGGATCCCTGACATTGTCAAACATAACCACAATGGGATCCTTATTGAAAAACAGGATGATAAGGCACTTGCAAATGCGGTTTTAAAAATAAGGGATGATAAGGTTTTTCGGCAGCAAATTATATCAGGAGCCGTAAAAACTGCAGCAGATCACAGCCCCCGCATTATGGCCTCATCTTACAAAAATCTTTATGAAAGACTTACCGCTAAATGATGTTAAAAAGATCACGGGTATAAACCTTTTGTTTGACATCATTTAATTCATCACTCATGCGATTGGCAATAATCAGGTCACACTCTTTTTTGAAGCTTTCAAGATCCCTTTGTACCTTTGAATTGAAGAATAAATCTTCCTTTAATAAAGGCTCATAGACTATAACTTCAATACCCTTGGCCTTAAGACGCTTCATAATTCCCTGAATGGAAGAATCCCTGAAGTTATCTGAACCTGATTTCATGATTAACCTGTAGATGCCAGCTTTTTGGGGATTAAGTCTTAGGATGTCTTCTGCAATAAAATCCTTTCTTACGGTATTAGCAGAAACAATGGCGGCAATAATGCTGTTGGGAACATTGTCAAAATTTGCCAAAAGCTGTTTGGTATCCTTAGGAAGGCAGTAACCCCCGTAACCGAATGAAGGATTATTGTAAAAATTGCCGATCCTAGGATCCAGACACACCCCTTCGATAATGGATTTGGGATCAATTCCTTTTTTTAAGGCATAAGAATCAAGTTCATTAAAAAAAGCCACCCTTAGGGCAAGATAGGTATTTGAAAACAGTTTGACGCTTTCAGCTTCCGTAGGACTCATCACCAAAGATGCCACATCATCCTTCAGGCAGGATTCTTTGAGCAGACTTGCAAAATAATTTCCAAACTCCCTGTTATAGGTTCCCACGATGATCCTGGATGGATGAAGATTATCGTAAAGTGCTTTGCCTTCCCTTAAAAACTCGGGAGAAAAGTGCAGATTATTAATGCCAAGTTTTTTGCTGTATTCCTCGGTAAACCCAACAGGAAGGGTACTTTTGACCACTATTTGCGCATCAGGACAGCAGGTCCTGGTATTGTTAAGAGCATTTTCAACGGAGCTGACATCAAAATAATTTATTTTGGGATCATAATTGGTAGGAGTGGCAATAATTACTATATCGCAGCCTTCAAGAGCTTTTTTAGGATCGCAATACGCCTTAAGGTTAAGATGCTTTTCTTTAAGATAAAGACTGATATCATCATCCTGAATGGGGCTTATTTTTTGTTCTATTAAAGAAACCCTGGCCTCATCAATATCAAGAATGCGTACTTCATTTTTAATAGATAACAGTACCGCCAGGGACATCCCGACATATCCTGCTCCTACAACGCATATTGCCGCCATGAAAAACTCCTGACACTCACGGTAACAAACTAAAAACTCACAAACAAAAAAACCGAATCATCTTCAGTGGCTTAGAAGAATGCTTATTGGCCTCAGCCACTTATCATCGGGTAAGCTGTTATCGTTTCAAGATTAGCTTATCCGATACTCCAAGCAAAATGTCCATCACTTCCAAAAAGTCTTTTTTCCAAAAAAGCTTTTGTAAACGCAGCTATTTGCAAAGTCCGTACAGTCTAGCTCCAATCTGACATTCCTTGCAAAGAATATTTTGCTCCTTGAGAAAATAATGCGCGCAATCGGGGAACAGAAAAAGCATAAGAAAAGGTTAAGATCCCACTAACAAATCACCAGTCAAAAGCGTGACAGACTGGGTGAGCACTAACAACACTCTGGCTGAGCGCTAACAACTGTACAGAATAAGAAAAACTCCATCATCCCCATTTATGCACAAGGATATTTTTATTTAAAAACAACGATATAAAAAGACATCAAACAAAAACCTACAGTTTTTCCCAAGGTTTTGTGGTAAAAATTTTTGAGGATTTTTTTTAAGGGCAGAATTTGGGAAA
>CAYNSI010000185.1:0-3626 GCA_964399665.1 uncultured Enterobacterales bacterium
CAATCCGACGGGCAAAATCCTTTATTGAAGGGGCCAGACTATCTTTTAATGCCATTGTCTTATCCTCCTGCGGCAGTTTAGATAAGAGTTCCTTTTTTTATCCCCAGATTTATCAAGAGATCCCTATTTCTCCAACTTAAGGGCTGACTTAACACCTACATTCAGCGCTTTTACTTTAAATCAGATCTTACAGCAAACCTCGCATTTGGGATCTTCTTAGGCGAATTTAGCGCACAAAGCCTGCTTGCTTTTAAGCCTCATTGCAATCAATAGCAAAAATAGCACCGCCTGATTTTGTGATCTCTGATCTCTTTAAGATCGTAAGCCGTAAGCCGTTAGCCTTAACTAAAATTTTTTGGTCAAGAATTTAAACATGTAGTAACCTTGAGGCTTAACAGAGGCCTTATGTATCGCAAATCCCGCCTTTTGAGCTGATCGCAGCGCCTTAATATCATCATACGGGGCTACCGTGGAAATTCCCGACAGCACTCCAAAGTCATAGCTCCTTGCCGAATACAGTCTTAACCTGGCAGCAAGACCCCGATTCTGATAGTCCGGATGAATACCTACAAAGGGCTCATGAATTATGGCTGATTTTACTTCCGATTCATTGAAGATAAACATATCATAGCCTGCAATCCTGCCCTGCTTATCTATTGCAACAGACACAAAATCAGCGGCATTAAACTTGTAAAGCCACTTGATCCAGCCTGCCAGCGGCATACGGAACAATCTTAGGTGCAGCTGATCTAGTTCTTTTACCATGCTGTTTTTGGCACAGCAGAAGGTAAATTCATCATCTTCCTCTGTAAGATCCTTATTTCTTATTCCTAAAGCCAGCCTGCGGTTCATGCGCCAGAGTTTAAAATCCCGCTGAGCATGGTGGAAAGAGTGCTTCAAAGACATGATGACCTTTATCTACTTAACAATGAACCTTCACTAGAAGGACATCGGCACAAAGTACTCATACAGTTCCTTAATGCGGGGATGCCCCCGGGACTCCAAAAAATCAAGTACCATGACAGGAGAAGTATTAATTACTTTGTCAAAGCCTAAACCCGATTCACGGATAACCTTTTCTGACTCCTCAAAGTTGCCTAAAAAATAGGCTATGTGGGCATCAGATCCCAATGCAATGGTATTGCCGATTTTCTTGGCTAAAGCTGCAATCCTGACGCAGTTTTCATGAGAGCCTAAGCGGGAATTAACAGAAGATGAGGAGTTTATTTCAATTGCAACATTATTTTCTCTGGCACACTCCAAAACAGCCTCTTCATCTATGGGGTACTTCTGCCACCCCGGATGAGTAAAAATATCCACAAGGCCTGATTTGATAACCGACAGGGCAAGCTCAGTGTGGGCAGCCTTGTCACTTGGTGGCAGAACAGGATGGAATCCAGCCAGAACAATATCAAGGCGCCTTAAGGAGGACTCCTCAAGATCCAATCCTCCTAAAGCCGTAATATTGGCTTCAATTCCCCTTAAAACCGCCACATCATCTATAAACCTTGGAACTACCTTTAGATTGTTAAAGTGCCACTCGTGCGGGGCATCTGGCAGAGAGGGCCCGTGATCGGTGGTGGCGAACATCTGGATCCCAACTTCCCTTGCAAAGGCTGCATATTCTCCAATTGTTGAATACGCATGAGCCGACGCAACGGTGTGGGTGTGCAAATCAACTAAAAATCGCATCGTAAAACTCCCTTATTCATATTCAACGACAATCTTCGGCTCATTTTGAACTATAGGCAGCAACATTAATGGAAATGATTTAAAAGGGCAGAAAAAGCAAGGCCTTTTTGCATGGCAGGATACATCAGCAGGAGATCCCGGGCTTTTGCCATAAGCCCTAAGTCCTGATGCTTTTTCACTTTCAAAAGAGTACCCTGCATATTGTCAACTCCTGTGAATCACCAAAGTTCCCGGTACTTCAGTCCTGATCTTAACTTCATGCCGGCAAAACCCCATGGCACAGCCTATATTATGAAACAGCAGCTTAACATTATATTAATCGGGCATCCCAAGCTGCGACAGGCTTCAATCATGTGACAGCCTGATTATACTTTTGTTCAAACAAAAACAATGTGATATCGGACAGTTAACAAAATATCCAAATCGCAAGATCCAAAACTTTGCAGCCTGATAAAAACCGCCTTACCCATCCTGCCCTGCTGTTATTTTGTATTCAACCTGTTGACGACAAAGCCTGCATAGAGAATTTTTAATTTGCGCGATCTTCTGTTATGCCGTGAGGATTGACAGAACTTACTTCTTTGGGAAGTTTTCTGGCATCAGATACAAAAATGGTATGTGCCCTTACATAGAAGGAGAACTCAAAATTGTAAAGTGTGGCATGATAGATTTTAGGATCTGCTGCATCATCCTTGTAGGCAGGTCTTGGATCCTGGGATAACACTTCCGTTACGGCCTGAAGCTCCATTTTTGAAAGCGTCTCAAGGGAAGCTTCAGCCTGTTCTGAAAATTCCACTTTCTTTACGGCAGCAGGCTCTTGTGCAAACCCGCCCCTGGCAGAGGCAATGGCATCTACAAATGGGATATACGGCTTGATATCCAAAATCTTGGAGCCGTCGACCAAATCCGCCCCGCTTACCAATAAGGAGATTTCCCCGCGCTGATGCCTAATTTCTTCAAGCTTTACAACGCTCAAGCCGATGCGGGAAGGACGAAAAGGGGATCTCGAGGCAAATACACCCACATGGGCATTGCCACCCAGGCGGGGCGGTCTTACCATGGCTTTGAAAGGCCTGTTGTCAGGCAGTCTGTCAAAGACAAAGAGCACATGAAGATGGGAAAAGCTGTCAAGCCTGAAAAAGGCCTGGGGATCTGAGTATGGTTTGTAAAAGAATATTTCGGCCAGCGCAGAAGGTGCAAGATTAGGCTGTCTTGGCACTGCAAACTTATCAGCAAAGGGACTTTTAATCCAGCCTATCACCGGGCAGGAAAAATCCGCCAAGGCTGTTACTCCTGCTCCTGTACAAATAAGGCATCAGCATAGCAGGTTACCGATTCTAAGCATGCGGGAGTATCTTCAAGTCTGACACACTGCAAAAACACAATGGCATTGGCATCAAGCTCCACTGCCTTATCCCTGGCATCATTGCGGGCATCCGTTTCATTGGCAATAAAATCCCTTTCATTGATCCTGCAGGAAAGCCCTGCCACCACTCCTTTTGAAATGTAGGGTCTGTCACCTAAATCATCATAGGTAACTTCTTCCAACAGAGCAGGCTTTAAATAATCTATAACATGCATAGGATTGATGTTTGCATCAAAACTGTAACCTGTACAGCCTCCCGTCAGAACGGCAAGAGCTGAAAAAAACCATAACAAGCGCATCAAAAGAACTCTTAAATTCCCGTAACCGTCTTTACTTAAATTAAGGTGCTGTCGCTGCCTTTCCTTTTTCTGTTATCAAAACCCCAAACAGGGCTGATACCTAAGTTAAAGGATAACCATGCCAGGAAACAAACCCTCGGGGTACTATATCACATTATCTGCCTTAAGCCTTTGCTGCTCCAGGGTGATTGCATGATTTAATCCTTGACATCGTAAGGAATTTCACCATGTGAAAAAAACTGACCTAATATGTCCAGGGACTCGAGCGG
>CAYNSI010000186.1:0-3601 GCA_964399665.1 uncultured Enterobacterales bacterium
AGGGCCTGCTGCATATTGTGGGTGACTATAATGATGGTGTATTGCTCTTTAAGATTTAAAGCAAGCTCTTCAATCCGGGTGGTGGAGATGGGATCTAAGGCGGAGGTAGGTTCATCCATAAGAAGTACCTCAGGTTCAACGGCAAGGGCCCTTGCTATGCACAACCGCTGCTGCTGACCGCCTGACAAAGACAGGGCACTGTCTTTGAGCCTGTCTTTGAGCTCATCAAAAATGGCAGCATCAATAAGGGATTTTTCCACGATGTCATTTAGAACAGATTTATTTCTAATGCCGTGGATCCTGGGTCCATAGGCTATGTTGTCATAAATTGACATGGGAAAAGGATTGGGTTTTTGAAAGACCATGCCAACTTCCTTTCTTAGGTCATAAACATTGATGTTGGAATTTACAAGCTCCAAATCCTTATACTTTATGGAGCCTGCAACATGAACTCCTGGTATCAGATCATTCATGCGGTTGAGGGATTTAATAAAGGTGGATTTGCCGCATCCTGAAGGGCCAATCAGAGCTGTGATGCTGTTTTTGGCTATTTGCATGTTGACATCATGCAGGGCATGATTGCTGCCGTAATAAAGATTAAAGTCCCTGATGTCAAAAATTGTCTTGGGATCTTTGGTGTCAGTCATAGGGTTTCCCAACTTAATCAAGTCCTTAAATTGTGTGCCATGCGCATACGGCGGGTAAGCCAGGTTGCGCCAAGATTGGTAATAAGACACAGCACAATAAGCAGTGCTGCTATCACAAAGGCCACTTCAAACTCCCCCTGCTCTTTGGCGTAGACGTACAAAGCCACGGTCAGGGTAGCCCCTGAACTTGTTATGGCAGTAAAGTAGCCGTGAAGGGTATGGGCAAAGCCTGCGGTGAAAAGCAGGGCTGCAGATTCCCCCAGCATTCTTCCTGCAGAGAGAATGCAGCCTGTGACAATGCCGTCAAGACAGCAGGGCAGGACTACTGTTCTTATCATGCAAAACCGCGCTGCCCCAAGGCCATAGGAGCCTTCGCGGCATCCTTGGGGGACGGTTTTAAGGCTTTCCTGGGTGGTGCGGATGATGATGGGAATATTCATAATAACCAGGGTCAGCGCACCTGCAAGAAGCGAGGTCTTAAGGCCTAGAAATTGGCAGAACACCAGCATTCCTACAAGACCATAAATAATCGAGGGGATGCCTGAGAGGGTTTCTGTGGCATACTCAATTAACCTTACAATTTTGGGGTTTTGGGCATATTCGTTGAGGTATATGGCAGCACCTGCGCCCATGGGCAGAACTATCACAATGGCAGTTACCGTCAAATATACGGTGTTTAAAATATCAGGCAAAAGTCCAATGGTACCCTTTAAATAACTGGGTTTGGTGGTTAAAAGTTCTAAGGAAAAATGGGGGGCTGCCTTGATAAAAATGTAAGAGGTCAAAAAGAATACTAAGGCGGTGATAATCCCCATGCAAAGGAGCATGACAGAGTACACAGCGGCGGTTTTTATTTTGCGGTTGACATTACTTTGGGAAAAAGCTGCTCTCATTTTCTGCCTCCTTTTTTAAGAAGCACATTCAAGACCGCGTTTATGAGCATGATGAAAATAAAGAGCACCAGGGCAATGGAGAACAGGGCATCACGCTGCAGTCCTGATGAATAGGACATTTCACTTGCAACTGCCGTGGTTAAAAAGCGCACAGACTCAAAGATTGAGGGCATATTAGGTGCGTTTCCTGCTACCATCATTACCGCCATGGCCTCTCCTACGGCACGTCCTACTCCCAAAACAGCAGCGGCTGCAATGCCTGAGCGTGCGGCTTTGACGGTGATCTTAAAACAGGTCTCTATTTCATTTGCCCCCAAAGCCAGCGATCCTAATTCATACTCATGGGGCACAGCCTCAAGGGCGGTTGTGGAAATTTTGATAATTGACGGGAGAATCATTACTGCAAGTACGATGATGGCAGACAGTAGTGAGGCTCCGTCGGGGATCTTAAAGATAATACGAATGGCAGGTACCAGCACTAGCATGCCGACAAAGCCGTAGACTACCGAAGGGATCCCAGATAATAAATCAATTAAAGGCTCCATTACGGTTTTAACAGGCTTTGGGGCAAACTTTGCAAGGTAGACGGCGCAGAAAAAACCCAAGGGCAGGCCGATGACCATGGCTCCTAAAGTTCCAAAAACCGAGGTCAGAATAAAAGGTGCGATCCCAAAGGCAGGCTCTGCTGCCGTAGAGGCCCATAAAGTTCCGAAAAGAAAATCCCCAGGGCCTATTTCCGATATGGCAGGAAGGCCTGCTGCTATAAGATAGCAGCAGATAGTAAGCACAAAAGCTATGTTTATCATGCCAAGCATGAAGAACACCATCTTAGCTGCTGCCTCACCTTTTAAGGACATTGTTTTTGCTGACATAGGGTAAGCTAAAATTAATGCACTAAAAGTTCTGTTATTGCCCCTTTCCTACAGGAATGGCTCCTGCCTTTTCAATAATGGGGCCTGCTTGAGCTGATAGGGCAAAGTCAAGAAAAGACTGGGCGCTTTTAGACAGAGGCTTATCTTTTAAAGTAACCAGGACAAAGGGGCGCTGTAAGGGATACTCGCTGCTTTGAATGGTTTCACTTGAGGCCTTAACTCCGTTTACGGCGACTGCCTTGACCTTGTCTGATACTGCCGCAAGGGAGGCATAGCCTACGGCATTGGGGTTTTGGGATACCGATGTGATGACATCTCCTGTTGAGGTAAGTTCCTGACGATACCGGCACAGTCCTTGAGTACCGGTTACAGACTCAAAACCATCGCGGGTGCCTGATCCTGCCTCACGGCCTATTAACACTACGGGGCCGTCACTGCCGCCTGCTTGTTTCCAGTTGGTAATCTCCCCCGTAAAGAGCTTTGCTATCACATCTGTGGAGAGATTGTCGACCGAATTTTGGGGATTTACAATCACGACAATGCCGTCTAAGGCGAGTACTGTCTCATTAAGGTTTTCGGTCTCAGCACCGTTAAGGGCGCGGGATGACAAGCCTATATCAGTACGGCCTTCAAGGACGGCACTGATACCGGCGCTTGAGCCTGTAGGATTGTAGGTAAAGCTGATATCATCGTGAAGTTCCGTAAACGCTTCCCCCAGCGATCCTATGACCTTTTCCATAGAGGTTGAGCCGTCGGTTGACACGGTAGTGTCCGCGTATGAAGGAAATGCTGCAGCTGCAGCAAGACTTAGGGCGGCAAAAAGAGAAGTTGTGATTCTTTTCATGTTTTACTCCAAACAAAGAGATTCTTTAAATCCAAAATGTTTAGGACAGAATAGAAACCCTGTGTAAAGGAAAAAAGGATGGTTTTGTAAAATCTTTGTAAAATTTAAAAAAGTAAAAACGCCCATGAGAGGGCGCTTTTGTTAAGGATTTGGATAAACGGTTTTTACGCTTCTAAGGCCGCAAAATCTGCGAAAAAGCCAAACAGGCTCTGTGTGCTGAATTCACTTAAAAGACGACGGAACGGGAGCTTTGCTGTAAGATCTGTTTTTAAAGTCAAAGCGCTGAATGTTGGAGATAAGTCGGCCCTATAGTTGGAGAAACAGGAATTCTTCTGATAAATCAGA
>CAYNSI010000187.1:0-3583 GCA_964399665.1 uncultured Enterobacterales bacterium
GTTAGAATCGTAAGCCGTAGTTTAAAGGAGCTTAAACTTAAAGTTTATGATATCTTTATAATAACAACAGCCTAAAAGGGCCATTTAAAAGGAGGCGGCACTGCTCCTTAAGTTTATTAAGCAGATTTTAAGGTTTAGCGCCGAAAATGATGAAAGTTAACCTGGAACATACTGACGATTTTCTTGAAATTCAGATTGAAGGGCGTGTTGATGCCACTTCAGTTGCAGACTTTGAAGCCTTGACCCTTGAAGAGGTAAGCAATGAGGTTAAGGCAGTACTTATAAATTTTGATCAGGTTGAATACATTTCGTCTGCAGGACTTAGGTCGATTTTAAAAATTGCCAAGATCTGCCAGGAGAAAAAAACTGCCATGTGCTGCTTTAAAATGCAGCCTCCAGTATTTGAAGTATTCAAAATTTCAGGCTTCAGCTCAATAATTAACATCTTTGAGAGCAAGGAGGCTGCAATTGCTACCATCAAATGATAAGGAGATAAACTTTGTCTCCCCGATGCAGACTGTTTCTCTGCCTGCTTCAATTGATATGCTCGAAAAGATCAACAGCATGCTCGAAGACCTTTTAGTAGGTGCCTTAAAGGAAAATCTTCTTAAAACGGAGCTTGTCGTGGAGGAACTTTTGGCCAACATCTGCTCCTATGCCTACGGCGGCAGCGGTTATGCAACCTTCTCCTGCGGCATCGTTAATTTTGACGGCAGAAAGGCCATTATGATTCAGCTTTCCGACAAAGGCAGGCCCTATGATCCCTTTGCCAATGCCAAAACTCCCGATTTGAAGGCCAGCATAGATGAACGCCCCATAGGTGGGCTTGGAATCCATCTGGTAAAAGAAATTGCCACCCATTATATGTATATTCGCATAGATGACTGCAATCAAACTCAAATCATTATTGATATCAAAGAGTAGTAGTCTTTATCTCCTGCTCCTTTTAAGCTCCAATGCCGCGTTATCGCTTGAAACCGGGGTCACTGTTGAGGTTCACACTACCATTGTGGACGCCTTTGAGCTGTCCAAACAAAAAAGAATTGAAAACCGTATCAACGATATCGACGTCTATGCCTTAAGCAAAAGTGCCAGGCTGCTGTATCAGGGCAGAATGCTCTCACCTGAGCTTTATCAGAAGTTTCATAATGCAGGAAGCGTACAAGATCTTAAAAGCCTGCGTTCTCTTATTGCATCACTTGCACACGAGGCAGGGCTGGAATGGGAACTTATTGCAGCCATTGTCAAAACTGAATCCTCTTTTGATCCCAATGCCAGATCCTCAAAAGGCGCCCAGGGACTGATGCAGCTTATGCCTGCAACCTCTGCGGATCTTGGAGTAAAGGATCCTCTAGATCCTAAAGAAAATTTAACCGCGGGAATTTCATACTTTAAGTCAATGCTTGCAAGATTTAATACTCTTGATCTGGCCTTGGCAGCCTATAACGCGGGCCCTTATAATGTAGAGAAGTTCAAGGGGATCCCCCCTTTTGAAGAGACCAGAAATTTTATCTTTAAAGTTAAGAGTAGTTACCAGGACTATAAGAGGGATGGGTTTAAGTGAAGCTGAAGACTAAAGTTTTTATCTGGGTTGCTCTTATCACCATAATTGCTACAGGTTCTATTACCATCTACTCAACCTTAACCCAAAGAAACACCCATATTGAAAATGAGTTAAAAAATCAGCGCCAGGTCATTAATCTGCTGTCAAATGCAGTGGCAGGACAATATTACAATTATTTAAACCAGCAGGTATTCCTGGTTTTTTCAACAAGAAGCGACCTTGAGGTAAAGGCTCAGATCATCAAAAACTTTATTTCCCAGATAAGCTTTGATGAAGCAGGACTTGATGCTTTTTTGGCCTATCAGCAAAAAAGTCTTAATCAGGTATCACTGGATCTTATTGCCACCAAAAAAAATAATCTGTTGCTGCCGCCTTTTTTTAACGATATTAACACCGCAAAATCAGTAGGAGATCGGGATATTATCTATGCTTTAAATGAAGGATTTAACACCCGCAAAGACGGTTATTTTCTGGCTCTTTTTAATGAAAATACCGCTAAGGGCAATTACTTAAGCTATACCTTTGTCCTTGATGACTATCCTGAGTATCGCATTTCAATTCTGCAGAATATCAATCAAATCCTTGAAGTCTTTTCAATAGATGATGATTTTATTATTTCCCAGTTAAGAAACAGTTTTATGGAGCTTGGCAGCTCCCTTGAGGGCACGGCTCTTATTGCCAATGCCGATACCAATGAGGTCATCATCTCTTCAAAGGATACCCTGCCTTTTATCTCCATCCCTGAAAAACTGCGCGCAACCATTGCTGGCGGCATCCTGGATCAGGCCGTGGAGATTAATATTGAAGGCAAAAACTACTACCTTTTTTGTTCCTATTACAAGCCTCTTAGATGGTACATCATGACCTTAAGACTCAGTGACGAGGTAGTAAATCCTGCCTTCAATGATGCCATGGTCATGTTATCCATAGGACTTACCGTGCTGCTTTTGGCTCTTTTATTGTCACTTGTGATTGCCAACGGCCTTACCAAACGTTTAAGCCAGATTGCGGATAAAGCCGGGATTATTTCCAAAATCAACCTTTCAGATCCTAAAGCCGTAGGCTCCATTTCAGAAGCATTGGATCTTAAAGGAAGCGATGAAGTTGCCCAGTTGAGCAGGGCTATTGCCTCAATGGCAAATTCGATTTCAGATAATTTGATAAAGCTTTTTAAAGCCAATAAGCAAAAAGACCGCCTCTTAGGTGAGCTTGATGCTGCAAGACAGATCCAGCTTGGCATGCTGCTGCCTCAGGAATCACTGCCAAAATCGGAACATATTGACACTGCAGCCTTTCTGCTGCCTGCCAAGGAAGTCGGCGGAGATTTTTATGATGTCTTCAGGCTGGATGAAGATCGTCTGACTTTTGCAATCGGTGATGTGTCGGACAAAGGGGTCGGCGCTGCCCTGTTCATGTCCATGACCATGAACCTGGTACATACTACTGCTGCTTTAGGACTAAGCCCCGCTAAAATTATGGAGAGGATCAATTCCCAATTATCAGAGCGCAATCCCAATATGATGTTCGTTACCATGTTTGTGATGATCCTCAATGAAAAGACCGGCAGTTTTACAGCAAGCAATGCCGGACACTGCTTACCTATTGTCATTTCAAAAGAAGGCATCAGAGAAATGGAAGAGGTCTCTGGTCCTGCCGTAGGACCTATTGACGGGGTCAGCTATACGGAATTTTCAGGAGTGCTTCAAAGCAATGACACCGTTGTTCTGTATACCGACGGGATTAGTGAAGCCCAGAACGAAAATCAGGAGTTCTTCACGGTAAAAAGGATCATTGACAGCGTAGGAACTATTGACAACCCAAAACCGCAGGACTGCCTTGATATGGTACTCTCAGAGGTTGCCCGCTTCAGGGGCAGCTATATGCAGACTGATGACATTACCATGTTGTGTTTTAAGAGAACTTAAACTGCCATACCGCTTAACCAAGTTTAGTTATGAGGAGATAGAGAAGTACAATCTGCCAAAGGACGTGCCGATTTGCACATCAAAGGCGGTAAAT
>CAYNSI010000188.1:0-3459 GCA_964399665.1 uncultured Enterobacterales bacterium
AGAAAATCGATACACACGATACGTATTAGACAGGCGGAGGGAAATTTCTCTCCGCTTTTGTCTTTATGTGCCTGGCATGAGTACGTTCGAACGTGTGAAAGTCCCAAAGGATCCTGATGTGGCAGCTTCAAAGCTTGTTTTGCGGGCAAAAATTTGCGCCCACATGCGATCTTTTTAAATTTTTATTTTATAATGTCGTGCCTTTTTGTATTCGAAGGCAGGATAAAGTCTGTCCGCAAGGATTAACAGGAGATTTTATTTAATGGCAACTATTAATCAATTAATACGCAAGCCCCGTGTTAAGGTGGTCTCTAAGAACAAGGTTCCGGCCTTGGAAGGATGCCCCCAAAAGCGCGGTGTCTGCACACGCGTGTATACCACCACGCCGAAAAAACCGAACTCAGCCATGCGTAAGGCATGCCGTGTTCGTTTGACCAATGGATTTGAAGTTACTTCATATATAGGCGGTGAAGGGCACAATCTGCAGGAGCACTCCGTAGTGATGATAAGGGGTGGTCGTGTCAAGGATCTCCCCGGTGTCAGATATCACACCATCCGCGGTTCTTTGGACTGTGCAGGTGTCAAAGATCGCAAGCAGGGCCGCTCCAAATATGGCGTCAAGAGGCCTAAGGACTAATTGACATCCTGATAAAAGTAAGGCCAAACGAAGTTTATTTCAAATAAAGATAACAACTGCAAACAGTTTTGGGAAACCCTGAATAAAGAGGATTTATAAATGCCAAGACGTCGTGTCGTAGGTCAGCGCAAAATTCTGCCTGATCCCAAGTTCGGTTCCGAACTATTAGCAAAGTTTATTAATGTAGTTATGCTCGATGGCAAGAAGTCCATAGCAGAAAGCATTGTCTATGGGGCTTTGGATGCTGTGGCAGAAAAGAATGGCAAGGAGCAGCTCGCCCTGTTCGAGGAAGCTCTTGATCATATCCGCCCCTCTGTTGAGGTCAAATCACGCCGGGTCGGCGGTTCCACCTATCAGGTTCCGGTGGAGGTCCGTCCCAGCCGCGGCAATGCCCTGGCCATGAGATGGCTGGTTGATGCTGCAAGATCCCGTCATGAAAAGACCATGGCCGCTCGTCTTGCCGGTGAAATGATGGATGCAGCCGAGAATAAGGGCTCCGCTGTCAAGAAGCGTGAGGATGTTCATCGTATGGCCGAGGCTAACAAGGCCTTTGCTCATTTCCGCTGGTAAAAGAGGTTAGATAAATTGCCACGTACAACCCCCATTAATCTGTACCGCAATATAGGTATCAGTGCTCATATCGATGCCGGCAAGACTACTACAACAGAGCGTATTCTGTTCTATACCGGCAAGAATCACAAAATTGGTGAAGTGCACGACGGCGCTGCCACCATGGACTGGATGGCCCAGGAGCAGGAGCGCGGCATCACCATTACCTCGGCTGCGACAACCTGTTTTTGGAGAGGCATGGGCCACCAGTTCCCCAAGCCCTACCGCTTCAATATTATTGATACTCCCGGTCACGTAGATTTCACCATCGAGGTGGAGCGCTCCATGCGCGTCCTTGATGGAGCCGTGATGGTCTACTGTGCCGTAGGCGGGGTACAGCCCCAGTCTGAAACGGTATGGCGTCAGGCCAATAAGTATAAGGTTCCCAGAATTGCCTTTGTTAACAAGATGGATCGCACCGGCGCCAACTTCCTGCGTGTGGTTGAGCAGATCAGTACCCGTCTTAAGGGCAATCCTGTGCCGCTGCAGCTTCCCATTGGCAAGGAAGATTCCTTCACCGGGGTGGTGGATCTTCTCAAGCGTAAGGCCATTGACTGGAATGAGGAAGATCAGGGAGTTACCTTTGAGTACGTTGATATTCCCGCTGATATGGTCGATGAGGTAGAAGAGTGGCGTGCCAAGATGGTTGAAGCCGCTGCTGAAGCCGATGAGGCTTTAATGGACAAGTTTTTCTCCGAAGGGGATTTAACTGAGGAAGAAATTGTCAAGGGTCTTCGTGATCGTACCCTGCGCGGTGAAATCATCCCAATGACTTGCGGCTCTGCATTCAAGAACAAAGGCGTTCAGGCTCTCCTTGATGCGGTGGTGATGTATCTGCCCTCTCCTGCTGATGTTCCCCCTGTTAAGGGAGAAAAGCTTGACGGGAGTGTCGATGAAAGACCCACTGATGATAATGCCCCCTTCTCGGCTTTGGCCTTTAAGATTGCAACCGATCCTTTTGTCGGCAACTTAACTTTCCTGCGCTGCTACTCAGGGCACATCAATTCCGGTGATACGGTGATCAACTCTGTTAAGCAGAAAAGAGAGCGCTTCGGCCGTCTGGTGCAGATGCATGCTAATAACCGCAATGAGATCAAGGAAGTTTTGGCAGGCGATATTGTAGCTGCCATAGGCTTAAAGGAAACCACAACAGGGGACACCCTGTGTGCAGAGGATGCTCCCATTATCCTCGAGCGTATGGAATTCCCAGATCCTGTGATCTCCGTGGCCGTCGAGCCTAAGACCAAGACAGATCAGGAGAAAATGTCCCTGGCCCTGAACAGACTGGCCCAGGAAGATCCCTCATTCCGCGTTCACACCGATGAGGAATCAGGCCAGACTATCATTTCAGGCATGGGTGAGCTTCATCTTGATATTATCGTGGATCGCATGCGCCGCGAGTTTAATGTTGACTGTAATGTCGGCAAGCCCCAGGTGGCTTACAGGGAAACCATCCGCGGTACTGTCGAGCAGGAAGGCAAATTTGTACGTCAGTCAGGCGGCCGTGGTCAATATGGTCACTGCTGGCTTCGTATTGAGCCTCTTGAGGCAGGCTCTGGTTATGAGTTTGCCAGCGAAGTGGTGGGAGGTGTCATTCCCAAGGAATACATCCCTGCCGTTGACAAAGGGGTTCAGGAGCAGATTGCCAATGGTGTATTGGCAGGCTTCCCGGTAGTTGATGTCAAGGTGACGGTTTACGACGGCTCCTATCATGAAGTGGACTCATCGGAAATGGCCTTTAAGATTGCAGGCTCCATGGCATTTAAGGCAGGCTTCATGAAAGCAAATCCGGTACTGCTCGAGCCCATGATGAAGGTTGAGGTTGAGACTCCCGAAGACTATATGGGTGATGTGATAGGAGATCTCAACAGACGCCGCGGCATAGTAGAGGGCATGGAAGACGGACCTACCGGCAAGATGGTTCGCGCCGTAGTCCCCCTGGCCGAGATGTTCGGCTATGCTACCGATTTGCGTTCCCAGACCCAGGGACGTGCTTCATACGTTATGGAGTTCGGCCATTATGCCGAGGCTCCGAAGAATATAGCTGACGCAGTAATTGCTGCCCGTCAGACTAAGTAACTAGTTTTGTCAGGCGAAAGACAGCTTTTGCCTGTTTTGATAAGGAAAGATAAAAATGGCAAAGGAAAAGTTTGTACGCTCCAAGCCTCACGTAAACGTAGGCACTATAGGTCACGTTGACCATGGTAAGACCA
>CAYNSI010000189.1:0-3457 GCA_964399665.1 uncultured Enterobacterales bacterium
TTATTGTCTATGCCTAAGGCAGTGCCCGTTACCAGCTTATTCCCGGTCTGCACGCTGATTTTGCGCTTAAAAATGGCATCAACTTCCTTAAATCTTGCAAGAAAACTTTCAAAGCCGGTCGATTCAAACTGCAGCAGCGCCTCCTTCAAGGAATTAATTGCAGCAACTGCTATTTTATTTCTGCTCAATTTAAAACAGGCAGTGTCTTCGAGGGTTGCCACAGGTCTTTTTAACTTTTTGCTGCGCTTTGCGCCTCTGCCATGAACATTTATGCCAAAACCAATTACCACTGCAGTCTCATCTTCAAGAGGAGCAGGATTGGTCTCAACCAAAATCCCGCCTAATTTGGCACCGTCAAAATAAAGATCATTGGGCCACTTAAGCTGTACCCCCTTAATGTCCAGACTTTCAAATGCATTAATAAGGGCAATAGCGCAGATAATGGAAAGCCCCCGGGTATTTTCAAGATCCTGACCCTTAAGGTGGTAGAGCATGGAAATCATTAGATCTTCACCAAAGCTGGACTGCCATCTGTTGCCCCTTCTGCCCCTTCCCTGGGTTTGGATCTCAGTTAGAAGAACATCTCCACTTACTGCCGTATCAGGATGATTTAAAAGAGCAGCATTGGTAGAATCCACCGACTTCAAAACAGTTACCCTGCCCCTGCCGGTGACATTCTGATAGATAAAGTCTTCATCAAGGAGATCCACTTTATCTGTAAGAGAGATCTTATGGTCTGTTTCTTCAAAGGGGAGATTAAACTTTTTTGCCTCCTTGCAAATGTCCTCCAAATAAGGAAATGACAGGGCAAGTTTTTCTACAATTTCATGCCTTGAAAGCCCGCCGGGGGATTTGACAAGAAGCTTTACGACATCTACCAGATCATTTAAAGTTGATCCCACGACACCTCTCCGTCCCTGCCAATAATTCTTACCTCAGGAATCAAATTTATCCTGAAGACTTTCTTAACTTCAGCTGCCACATAGCGGGCCAAAGATACTATTTCATGTGGTTTTGCAAACCCCCTGTTTACAATGACCAGGGCCTGGTGTTCCCAGGTGCCGGCATTGCCATGGGTAATTCCCCGGCATCCTGCCTTTTCCACAAGATATCCTGCGGCAATCTTGAAAGTGCCGTCCTCCTGGGCAAAAACCGGCAAATCCGTAAAATTTTTTCTTATTCTTTCAAGAGTGACGGAAGTTACCACAGGATTTTTAAAAAAAGAGCCTGCATTTCCCACAAAGCGGGGATCTGGCAGCCTTCTTGCCCTGAGGGAAATGACACGGTTGCGAATTGCCAGGGCATCCTTTAAATTTTCATCAGCAAGCCCTTGGTAAATTAACCTTGGCATAAACTCAACATCAAAGCTGAAGTTAACACGGGTTATAAAATAGCGTAAATTCCTTCTTTTTTTGAAAATGGAGGTACGATAACCAAATCTGCATTCATCATGGGATAAGGTGCGAAGCTTTTTGGTATCCAAATCATAAACTTCAACGCTCGTTATGTAGTCACCTATCTCACAGCCGTAGGCTCCGGCATTTTGTATCGGAGCAGCTCCTACAGTCCCGGGGATGCCGGAAAGGTTCTCAAGCCCGCAGATCCCATAAGTTAAAAGGGTTTTAATAAAATCATCCAGAATAAGTCCGCCGCCTGCACTTACCTCATAATGACGACCGGTTTTGACAATTTCAAGGCCGCCTATGGCATTGATAACCGCAAGGCCGTCGTAATCTTCAACAAAAAGCACGTCTGAGCCCTGACCTAAGATCAGCGTCTTACGCTCAAGAAGGGCATCAAGCTCATGGATTTTCCTGATGATGATCCCATCCTTTGCCTTTACATCAAGACCAAAGGTGTTATAGGGAAGCAGATCAAACATCAGTCTTTAACCCTCTGAATAATGCCGCCAAGCTGCCCGATCTTAGTCTCAATATGCTCATAGCCCCTATCCATGTGATAAATGCGATCTACTATAGTCTGCCCCGAAGCTGCCAGCCCTGCAATAACCAAACTTGCCGAGGCTCTTAAATCAGTGGCCATTACCCTGGCACCCTTCAATGAAGGCACTCCCTTAATAATTACCGTATTGCCCTCAACCTTAAGATCAGCCCCCATACGGTTAAGCTCGGGTACATGCATGAAGCGGTTTTCAAATATGGTCTCCGTAACTGTGCTTGACCCCTTGGCAATAGCGTTTAACACCATAAACTGAGCCTGCATGTCCGTAGGAAACCCAGGGTGCGGTGCCGTGACAATATCAACGGGCAGAATATCGCGGCCTCTCATATCCAGGGTAATATCAGACCCGTCAATGTCTATAAGGGCATTGGCCTGTCTTAATTTGGCAATGACAGCATCCAATGCTGAAGGTATGGTTTGTCTTACCGTAACCATCCCGCCTGTTGCCATGCCTGCTGCAAGGTAAGTGCCCGTCTCTATTCTGTCAGGGACAATGGTATATTCCCCGCCGTGAAGCGTCTTTACTCCATTAACGACAACAGTTGCAGTACCATCTCCGCTGATTTGAGCTCCCATCATCCTAAGACATGAGGCCAGATCTACTATCTCAGGCTCCCGGGCAGCATTTTCAATTACCGTTGTCCCCTCAGCAAGGGAGGCTGCCATCATCAGGTTTTCAGTGCCGGTTACGGAGACCTTATCCATCATGACCTTATCCCCGTGCAGTCTTCCGGTTACAGCCTGCGCCCTGATATAGCCTTCATCAAGCCAGATCTTGGCCCCCATCTCAATAAGGCCCTTGACATGAAGATCCACGGGGCGGGCTCCTATGGCACAGCCCCCGGGCAGAGAAACCTCAGCCTCGCCTAAAAAAGCTGTAAGAGGACCTAAAGCCAAAATTGAGGCCCGCATAGTTTTTACCAGGTCATAGGGGGCAACATTGCGGGAGACTTCGCCTTCAATAAGGTATTCACCGGCACTTAGTCTGCGGTACTTTTTGCCCAATATTTCCAAAAGTTTAAAACAGGTTGCAGTATCGCGAAGCTCCGGGACATTTTTGAGAACTATACTGTCTTTGGTAAGCATTGAGGCAATAATAATGGGTAAAGCCGCATTCTTGGCCCCTGAAATGATGACCTCACCGCTTAAGGCACGCCCGCCTGTTATGACAAATTTATCCAAAGTACTGTTACAGCCTGAAAAAACATTAAAATCTTAGGGAATTTCGGGGCCAAAAAACGGACATCAAAGGCTTTGCAAAATAATCCTGCCCCAGTTTTAAATTATAAAATCGGCACATTTTAACAGATCTCATAACTCTTTGATTAACAATGCCCGGCGCTTTGTTAAAATCCCTGGGAATATCCCTGAAAAGACCTTTGGAAAGGAAAAGAACTCAAACCTTAAATTAAGACTTGGCAGGTGATAAAACCTCAGTGTCTGAAGCACAATTTCACGTCAGGTTACCTTAAAATTGCAGACAGGATGATTTACT
>CAYNSI010000190.1:0-3396 GCA_964399665.1 uncultured Enterobacterales bacterium
GGTTTTGGTACTAACTTGTAAGGGACATTAGGATCTCCTGCACTCCAATTGTCATACAGCGGGAGGCCGATGTTTGTGCGCATTATTATCGTGTACCACGGCAGGGCTTTGGAAAAAGGCTGTAAGGACAATTAACTGGTCGCCTTGACGTCCACTTTCAGGCTTTTAAGGGGTAAATCTTTGTTGCGATCAGCATCGCAGTTGTGAATTTTTCTCAAAAACAACGCTTTTTTCAAGACTTAAAATGCCTTAGAATCAATGTGCAGAGCAACGAAAGGACTAATCCCAATGCGCATTTTTAAAAATTATGCCCCCGCACAGATTGCTAAACACGTAAGCGCTTTTTTCAAGGGTCACTTCTACATCCAGGGGAAAGGAACCTTTGAGTTTGACTGCGGCAGGGTTGTCGTAGACCCCGGGCAGGATGATGAGACAAGGCGCATTGGTAGAGAGATAAATAAGTTAATTCAATCCTTTTCAAGACCGCATACGTTAAATTCCTATAAGTAAGAACCAAATAGAAAAACCATGCAGCAGCGCCTTTCTGCTATACTTAAAGGCGCCTGAAGGAGGCACTTAATGTGCCTTTTTACATTAGAAGATCCAAAAGCATGAACCACAATAAAGAAGTTAGTTTTGACGCATACACAGATCTTTATGAACAGCTTGATATGCCGCCTGATAATGAGCAGATAAAATTCTCCTTTTGTCAGGAGCTTTTTACGGTGCAGGATGTCGTGCGCTATATTGTTTCCTGTTTCAGCGCCTATCAGGTTTTTGTCGGCCACGGTACTGACAATTATTGGGATGAGGCTCTTGAAATTGTACAGGCGGTGATGAAGCTGCAGCCTCCGTGCGACGAGTCCACATTGCTGTCCCGCCTTACCCTGAAGGAAAGACAATTGATAGGGGATATTGTGGTAAGGCGCATAGTTGACAGGGTCCCCACGCCATATCTTACCCACCGTGCCTTTTTTTGCGGCAGGGAATTTTATGTTGATCCCAGGGTTATTGTACCCAGATCACCTATTGCCGAGCTGATAGAAAACAGCTTTGCCCCTTATATTGACAGAACTCCTGACCGTGTTTTGGATATGTGCACGGGTTCAGGCTGTATTGCAGTTGCAATTGCTCTGCAGTTTGAGGATGCACAGGTAGATGCCGTGGATATCAGTGATGATGCCCTTGAGGTGGCAAGGATTAATATTGAAAGCTATGACCTTGAAGACCGGGTCTTTCCCCTAAAGTCAGATCTTTTCGCAGATCTTCCCCCAGGAGATAAATACGATTTGATTGTGGCAAATCCTCCCTACGTTGATGAGAGGGAACTTGCCATGATGCCGGATGAATATCATGCTGAGCCGGACATCGCCCTGGCCTCAGGTCCCGATGGTCTTGACTGTACCCGCCTGATACTATCGTCAGCAGCCTCCTTCCTTAATGAAGACGGCATTTTGGTCATGGAAGTTGGCAGCAGTGAGGAGAACCTTATAAATGCCTTCCCTCAGGTCCCGTTTCACTTTATAGATCTTAAAAAAGGCGGCAGCGGAGTATTTCTGTTAACAAGAGATCAACTTACCGCCTATGAAGCGGTATTTAAGACAGGGGGCTCATAATGGCAGGCAACACCATAGGTACTTTGTTTACCGTAACTACCTGCGGAGAGAGTCACGGGGAGGCATTGGGCGCCATTATTGATGGTGTGCCGCCTTTGATCCCAATTTCAGAAGAGTTAATCCAGAAGGACTTAGATCGAAGACGCCCCGGCTCCACCCGTTTTGGAACTCCCAGAAATGAGCCTGACAAAGTAAAAATTATTTCCGGTATTTTTGAGGGCAGGACAACGGGAACCCCCATGGGGCTTATCATTGAAAATACCTCCCAGCGTTCTAAGGATTACGATGACATCAAGGATTCCTATCGCCCGGGACATGCGGATCTTACCTATGATTTAAAATATGGTATCAGGGATTACCGGGGAGGCGGCAGATCCTCAGCAAGGGAGACTGCCATGCGCGTTGCCGCAGGAGCTGTTGCCAAAGCCTGCCTTGAGGAACTTTTTAAGATCACCATTTCAGGCTGCGTTACCGCCATAGGTCCTATTAGCACCGAGCTTTACGATCCTCAAGCTGCAATGGGCAATCCTTTTAATTTTGCAGATCCCTCAAAGGAGACTGAACTTGTTGAGTACTTTCATAAACTAAGGTCAGATCATGACAGCTGCGGCGCAGTGGTGGAAGTGCGGGCCCACAATGTCCCTGCAGGTATTGGCAGTCCTGTTTTTTCGCGACTTGATGCCCAAATTGCCGGGGCTTTGATGAGTATCAATGCCGTAAAGGGAGTGGAGATAGGGGACGGATTTGCTCTGGCAGCCATGAGGGGTACTTTGGCAAGGGATGAAATAACTTCTGCAGGTTTTACCTCCAATCACATGGGAGGTATTTTAGGGGGAATTTCTTCAGGGCAGGAGATCAGGGCAAGAATTGCCTTAAAACCTACCTCATCGATCTTAACGCCGGGAAAATCCATAAATAAATTCGGCAGTGACATTAATGTTGTTACCAGGGGACGACATGATCCCTGTGTCGGCCTGAGGGCAGTGCCCATTGCAGAAGCCATGCTTGCCATAGTGCTGCTCGATGCTGCACTGCAGGATCAGGGACAATGCTTTAAGGTTGCAAGGAAAAAACTCTTTGCAACTTCTCCTTAAGGGCAGGAGTTGTAATCCTGTGCCCGACAGAGGAACCTGTCCCAGGTACGGTTAAACCTGACAGGATCCTTCCTGGTATGCGGCACTTGCCCTGCCGTTGTACTCAGGATGCCTTTCCAGCCATGCCATGGCATATGAACAGGTTGCCAGGCAGTTGAGATTTTGAGAACTGGCATAGTCGTAAACCTCTTTGACCAGAGCAGCTGCAATTCCCTTGCCTCTTAGCTCCTTTGGAACTCTGGTCTCGGTGATATCCAGGCTGCCTTCATGCAGGATGTAGCGCACAAACGCCCTAAGTCCATTAATATCAGCGTAAAACTCCCCGGCATCACCAAGGTGTTTTATTACCACGGCGTTGACTCCTTAATGTTTGATGATAGTTGATACTAAATTTATCGCTTGTTATTGTTTTTTAAAAGCTTTTGCTGATTGAAGGATAGCAGGGACAGTCATCGGGTCAACAGGAAAAATGGCCATTATGTGAACTAAGGTAGACAATTTGTACGATTATTTTAAAACTTGCGAGTGGGATCAAGTTTTTGTCCCGAAACGCCCCATCAGGGATCATAGTGGGATGAAATTCTGCAGATGTATTTTATAACAGACCGGGTGAGCACTAACAAAAATGAATTATAAAGTTTAAAGTCACAGTGCCAAACCTGTCTACCGTCAATGATTCGGCCACC
>CAYNSI010000191.1:0-3384 GCA_964399665.1 uncultured Enterobacterales bacterium
TGACAGTCTGGCTGAGCCCTAACAAATACCAGTTGAAACTTTTAATTGACTATCTCATAGGGGTACCTTACAGGAAAGCACTGCATTATGGTACTGCCCTAAGTTTTTTGATCTTAACAGAACAAACATTAGCGCAGATCAACCCCGGTTAGAGCGCAACTTAATCCGTGATCTTACACACAAAAAAACTAATTCTTGATTGTAAAACCTCAGGCATTCACATATTTTCACGTAAAAGCGCAAGTTTCTGATAAAGCGCTTTTGACAACATACTTAAAAGTTCTTTCTTACAGTCAATGAGGTTTGCTAATGTTTAAGTTCAAAAAGGTTATCCCCGCAGCTGTCCTGTCTGCAGCGCTTTTTGCAGGCTCCACTGCTTCCTATGCTGCCGACGTCACATTGCGCTTTGGCTTTGTAGATCCTGCAACATCCTCCTATGCTTTGGGAGGTCAGAAATTTGCAGATGAGCTGGAGCGTCTGACCAACGGAGCGGTTAAGGTTCAGGTTTTAGCAGGCGGCACCTTAGGCGGCGAGCGCGAAATGTATGAAGGCTGCCAAATGGGAACCATGGATATTATTTCTGTGGTTAACACTGTCCTGTCACAATTCATCCCCGAATTGGTACTCCTTGACCAGCCTTTCCTTTTTGATAACGTTGACCAGGCACATGCTGCAGCCGATGGGAAATTAGGCGAACTTGTGGCCCAAAAAGCCCTGGAGCAGGGGGTTCATATCATAGGCTGGCTGGAATCAGGCTTCCGTGATACTTTTTCCAAAGATCCCATTCAATCTGTGGATGATTTTCGCGGCGTAAAAATTCGCACCATGGAAAATAAGATGCAGATTGCCGCCTTTAATGCCCTGGGGGCAATAGCCACTCCCATGCCGGCCACAGAACAGTATACGGCATTACAACAAGGAACCATTGATGCCTGTGAGAATGCGGTAGGAAACATGCTTATCAACCGCTACCATGAGGTTATCAAAAACGTTACCAATACCCGTCACCAATTTACCTACATTTTGATCGGAGTTTCAGATCGTGCCTGGAACAGGATCCCCGATGAATATAAGCCCATGGTCTATGAGGCCATGAAAACTGCGGTTGCCTGGCAGCGTCAAAATTTAGCCGAAATCAATGCCAATGCTACCGAAGAACTTAAAAAGCTTGGGGTTAACTTCTATGACATTGATCGCGAGGCCATGAAAGCACTGGTACTTCCTGAAGTTGAAAAGCTTCGTGAAAATGTGCCCCAAGAATGGGTTGATGCTGTAAACGAGGTGGTATCCTCCTCATAACTTTGAAAGCTTACTGTGTTTAAGCTTTACAGCAGAGCTTAGCTTAATCTAACTAAAAGGCGCCGCTGGCGCCTTTTAAGGGTAGCTGCCTTTTTAAGGATGTTATTGTATGGACGCTTTCACATCCAAACTGCAAAAATTTGAAAATTTTGTTATTGCAGTGTGCTTTATTGTCATGTCTGTTGCGGCCTTTGCCCAGGTGGTAAACCGCAATCTCATTGGAGCCAGTATCTCCTGGTTTGATGAACTGGCCCGTTACTGCATGGTCTATCTTACCCTGCTTGCAACAGAATGCGGGCTTAGGGACGGTTCCCAAATCTCCATCACCGCCGTAACCGACAAATGCCCTCCAAAACTTAAATTTCTGCTCAGGGTAATAGTCAAGATGATTGTCGTTGCCTTCTCGGCGATGATCTTTTACACCTCCATTACCATTATCCAGACCCAGTTAAGATCAGGACAGATCTCAGCTGGGCTGCAGATCCCCATGGTTATACCCTATGCCATACTGCCTGTTGCCTTTGGGCTTATTACCATTGTGCAAACTCTTGCTTTGCTTACTATTTTAAGGGCAGGTCCTAGTAAGTCTGATGAAAACAATAAGGAGAGTGCCTGATGGATTTGACAGCCCTTATTCTGTTCGGCGGTTTTGCAGTAATGCTCATTATAGGAGTACCTATTGCCCTGGCTTTAGGTGCTGCCACCGCAGTAACCTTAATTTACATAGACATGCCGCTGGTAGTTGTAGGCCAGAGAATTTTCACGGCCTTAGACTCATCATCCATTATGGCCATACCCTTTTTTGTCCTGGCAGGAAATTTGATGACCCAAGGAGGGATCTCAAGACGCATTGTAGATCTTGCTAATGCTCTGGTAGGCGGAGTTAAAGGCGGGCTTTTTTATGTCATGATCATATCCTGCGCCTTTTTTGCAGCCTTATCAGGATCTGCACCAGCTACGGTAATTGCTATAGGAGCCATGCTGTATCCTGAAATGATAAAGCGCGGCTATCCCAAAAGGCGCTCGGCAGGTCTTCTTGCAGTTGCAGGAGGTTTAGGTCCCATTATTCCCCCTTCCATCATCATGGTCGTATACGGCACCATAACCTCAAGTTCCATCGGCGATTTGTTCAAAGGAGGCCTGGTTGCCGGTCTGATGATCGCGGTCGTGCTTGCCATAGTCTGTATTTTTTTAAGCAGAAGTGAAAACTGGCCGGTATCTGAAAGCAGACTTTCCTTTGCCGAGTTTGCCAAAGCTTTCTATAAGGCCATTCTTGCCGTAATGCTTCCTGTGATAGTGTTAGGCGGTATTTACTCAGGCATCATGACTCCGACGGAATCGGCTGCCGTGGCAGTTATCTACTCTTTTGTCGTGGGAGTATTTATTTACCGGGAACTTCCCGTAAATAAACTTATTGAAGTCATTATTACTTCAGGCAAAGGCTCTGCCATGGTGATGTTTATTATTGCCACCTCAACTGCCTTCTCCTGGCTCTTTACCTATGCGGGCATTTCGCAGCAGCTGATTGCCTTTATCACCCAGATGCAGTTATCAGCTGCCATGTACTGCTTTATAGTAGCCATAATTTTGCTGATATTCGGAACCTTTCTTGAAGGCATTGCAACCTGTGTGCTTCTAGTACCGCTGTTATGGCCTGTGGCCCAAAGCCTGGGCATTAATGTCATTCATTTTGGACTTATTGTTTCAATATCCAATGTGATAGGTACTATGACACCGCCTGTTGCCGTGAATCTCTTTGCAGCATCATCGGTAACCGGACTTAAGATGGGGGATATTTCCCTTGGAGAAATTCCTTTCTTCATAGGCTATACTTTGGTGTTCTTCCTGATAGTATTCGTCCCCTGGTTTAGTACGGCACTGCTGTAAATGCAGACTTTTCAAGAACTTGAAAGTAAAAGTTTAGAGATCCTGATAAGACATTTTTAGGATCCTAATCTTCAGTCACTTGGGGCAGGTGTAATCCACCTGCCCTGCCAAGGACCTAAAGGAGCTTTTTAAGTCAGCAGGAGAGCTTTAAAAAGCCTTATTACTTAAACATCTCACAGCACTGCATCACGGGCATCC
>CAYNSI010000192.1:0-3352 GCA_964399665.1 uncultured Enterobacterales bacterium
GCAGCGACATTGCTTCAGGTTATGGACTAGCCTGTCATAAGCTTTCAGAAGAGTTTAATCTCAAACCCATCTGGATATTTTCATTGTTTTTACAAGGCAGGGTGATTTTAAAGGAAGAACCTTCACCCGGTTTTGAAGTAAGCTTGATTTTTCCGTCGTGAAGCAGCACCGCCCTTTTTACTATGGCAAGGCCCAGTCCAGTCCCGCCGCCTTTGGGTGAGCGGCTTTGCTCGACACGGTAAAAGCGCTCAAAGATCCTCATTTGATGTTCACGAGCTATCCCCATGCCGGTATCACTTACGGTAATGGTAATTTCCCTATTGCCGTTTTTCCCCAGGGATACTACAACCTGTCCTTTTTCCTTTCCCATGTAAGATATGGCATTGTCCACCAGGTTGTAGATAATCTCGTAAATATATCGGTATACCCCAAAGAAGGTGATTTCATCACCTTTAAGCTTTAAGGTAATATTGTGTTCAAAAGCCCTGCTCTTTAAGCTTGCTATGATTTGTGATGCCAGGGTATTCAGGGAAAAGCGCTCTGAAGCCTCAAGTCCTGCCCTCTCATCAAGTTTTGATAAAAAAATAATGTCATCAATCAGGCAGATAAGATGATTTCCCTGAGTGCGGATCCTGCCTGCAAATTCCTTGATATCCTCATCCTTTACCAAATTATTTTCAATAAGCTCTGCAGCTCCGATAATAGACTGCAGGGGAGTTTTAAGCTCATGGGAGACATTGGCGGTAAATTCCCGGCGTATTTTTTCAGCTCTTTTGGTATCGGTAATGTCGATTATTAAAATGGCATAACCTTCAGTTTTACCTTTGAATCTTATGGTATTGCAGCGGAGTAAATAATCCCGGCCGTCCCTTGTCAGTTCGCAGCTTTTGATGGATGACTCTTTGGCGTTTTTAAGGCTTTGCCCTTCTTTTTTGACATCATCATTAAAAATAAGGCTGCGCGATATTTCGGAGCGATCCAGCGTTAAAAAGCTTTTGCCGATTACATCATCATCGATGTTGAAAATCTTTTTGGCAGTTTTGTTTACGGTAAGGATGATGCCTCCTGAGTTTAACAGCATCAGGCCTTCTGCCATGGATTTTGTTATGGTAAGAAATTCCTGGTGTCTGCTTTTTAAGGTCTCATTTTGCTTATCAAGAGCGTGCTGTCTTTTTTCAATTTCTTGTAAAAAGGGTTTTATTTCAGGGTAGACGCTGTCAACATCATAAAAGGATCTTTTTAGGTCTATTTCATAAAGGGGCCTTAGGATCTTCGAAGTCAGTTTAAAGGAGCTTGCAAGGCAGGTAAGGGCTGTTATTGCAAACAGTATTATAAGGAGGATAGTAAGGCTTTTTACATGGCCAAGGAGGGAATCTGCCGTGACGGCGGTTCTTAAGACATTGCCGTCAGCGGTTTTAAGGGCACAATAAAAGGTTCTCGTATCAAGGGTTTGTGAATATCGGTCACTTACAGCACTGCCAAGGGCAAGAGCCTGTTGTACTTCAATACGATTAAGGTGATTTTCAAGAGGTTCTTCTTTTTCAGAATCAAACAGTACTGTGCCGTCAGGTGCTATAAGAGTAAGTCTGTAGCCATTAAAATCAAAGTTTTCAAAAAAAAGGAGCCCATATTCATTGTAGGAGTGCAGCAGGATCTGTGCGGTATTTAGCGTGCGTTCGCGCTCATTGTCGGTAATTATGGAATAGCCTATAAAAATTACTGCAGTCAATGACAGGACGAGGACAGTAAGAGTTGATATAAAAAGTGACAGAAAAATTCTGGAATTCATTAGATTACCTTACTTCCATTTTATAGCCTATGCCGCGGACGGTTTTGATTGCTTCGCCTGATTTGCCAAGTTTGTGTCTTAGGGTTTTGATGTGCATGTCAACCGTGCGGCTTTCACCATCATAATCCTGGCCCCAGATCTTGTTTAAAAGCTCATCTCTTGTGAAGACTCTTCCTGCATTGCGGCAGAGCAGATAAAGAAGATTAAATTCCTTTAAGGTAAGCTCAATATTGCGCCCTTGAAGTGTTACGGTGTGCCCCCTGTTGTCGATAACAATGTCTCCAAGCTTAAGAGTTTCTTCTGGATCTTGTAAATTCATGTGAGTACGTCTTAAAACCGCCTTGGCCCTGGCTGCCATTTCGAGCATGGAAAAAGGCTTGACCAAATAATCATCAGCCCCGAGATTAAGGGCTTTGATCCTGTCAATTTCAGCATCCCTTGCAGTTGCCATAATTACGGCAATATTCCTTGTTTTAGGATTAGCCTTCAGGGATTTTAGGATCTCTATGCCGTCTGTTACAGGGAGCATGACATCAAGAATGATAAGTTTTGGCAGTTCATCTTTTAGGGCTGCAAACAAGGAGGCAGCGTCCTCAAAGCCTTTAACTTCAAAGCCCATACTTTTGAGGGTATAAATTTCAATTTCCCTGATGCTTTGGTCATCTTCCACGCAGTAGATCATAAACTTTGCTCATCTTATTAATTTTCCAAGACCACCTAAGTTTACCGCCCTATTCTCCAAGGGGATCATAAAGTTCATGTTTTCCTGTTAGAGCATATTTAACCCACTCTGCTATATTGCAGGCATGATCTCCTATGCGCTCTAAATATTTTGCAATCATGAAAAGATTAAGGGCAGTTTGGGCCTTGTCTTCATGGGTTTTGATCTTGTAGATAAGATCTTCTTTTACCTTAATAAAGTAGGCATCCACTTCATCGTCCATGCTAAAAATGCTTTCTGCCAGGGATTCATCCTGCTTCACATAGGCATCGATGCTTCTTTTTACCATCTTCGCTGCGGCACCGCCCATGGTCTTAATAAGAGTGAGGCTTCCTACATCATTGAAGTTTAAGGAGGGGATGATCCCGGCAATATCAGCTGCTTGATCTGCGATGCGCTCCATATCGGTTATCATTTTCAAGGCGGCGCCTATGAAACGCAAATCACGGGCTATGGGCTGCTGGTGGAGGATCAATGACATGCACAGGGCCTCTATTTCCCGCTCTTTCCTGTCAATTACCGTATCAGATCCGGCAACCTGCGCTGCAAGATCCACATTGTGATCCCCAAGAGCTAAGACTGCTTTTTCGATGGCATCCTCGCACAGAGCTCCCATATTGATAAGCTGCTCATTTAAAGCCTCAAGCTTGGCGTCAAAAAGTGTTCTCATAACTTAAGCTCCTGCCTAGCCGAATCTTCCTGTGATGTAATCTTCAGTGCGCTTATCAGAAGGAGAGCTGAAGATGGTATCTGTGTCGGCGCATTCTATAAGATCTCCTAAAAGAAAGAAGGCTGTGACATCAGATATACGCAGGGCCTGCTGCATATGGTAGGAGACTATT
>CAYNSI010000193.1:0-3309 GCA_964399665.1 uncultured Enterobacterales bacterium
GTGTCTCGCCCTGTGACGCGGGACAGCCGAGGCAGTGCATTCCCGCCCTCATAAGAACGGCCGCTATATTCATGTCTGTTTGCAGCAGTTCACCGATCGTCATATCTTTGGTAATTGACGCCATAAGAACTAACCTCCTTACTAAAAATGTACAGCGCCATTATAATACTCTTTCACTCTATTATCAAGTGATGACTTTCGTCACACATCAAACAGGGATCCAGTAGTTACATGTCACGCCTCAGCCACCGAGACCGCCCTCCCACAAAAACGACAGCGAGTCCGCCTATACTCAGTACGGTTGCTGGAATCCGTAGTACCAATAATGGAAGATCAGTATTTCATTCTTTGCTTGGATTTAGAATGCTGTTCAGGGTTTGGGCAGCAGTTTGAAGAGAGGTTACAGGATCTTGGCCCCCGGTAACACTGTCATATACTGCACGGGCAACGATTTCTTCATAACGTTTGGCCCCGATAGTTTTTTCACCTTTGGGTAACTTGCGGCGACGACTAGTTGGAAACACCTCGAAAGATTTTTGAATCCACGGATACATATCGCGAATCTCTTGACTTTCATATACAGATCGACAAGTAGGTTGCCCCCCTAAAAGCAACATTGGAACCGCCAATTCTTTACCGCAGGCCCACTTAATAAATTCGAGCGCAGGGTTGAAATTTTTACTATTGCGATTGATGCAAAGAGACCATCCACCAAGCACAGGACAATTCCCGGGGATTGGGCTTACGCCTACTTTTCCGGCCACACAGGAAGCATTGCGGTCCGAAAGTTGCGAAGCATAAGAGGAGTACAAAATCATCATCGCGACATCACCACGGGAAAATTCGTATACCTGTTCATGCCACCAGTTCTCTTCAGCAGAGGGATTTGCATACTGAAAGCTCTCACAATAATTTTTCAAAGCCCGGACGGCATTATGGTCACTTAACGTAATTTGATTTTTCTGATTAAATACATCTGCGCCATAAGACCACAGCCTTGGTAAGAATTCGCAGAAAGCAGCACTTGAAAAACGGCTAGCGAGAGTAGTCCCATATGTTGTAGGTGATTCTGGATTATATTTTCGTGTAAAAAAACGAGCAACTGCATTGAATTCTCCCCACCCTGTAGGACATCGCAACTCAGTCTTATACTGCTCGTAAAACATGCGCCTTAAATCGAGCCTATCAAAAAGATCTTTTCGATAAAAGAGAAGTTGATTGCAATAATGGTATGGTAGGCCAACAATATGCCCATCAAATATTGCTAAGTCAGTCAAAAATTCTGGCTGAATATCCAGTTTTTCGAGACATGTATGATCAATGGATTCACCCAGGGTAGCAAACATACCATGCGAAGCCATTTCTTGAAACCAAAATACATCTACGCAAAAAACATCTGTATCTGATTTTTCAGATTCCTCATATAAGACATCATATAAATGCTCGTGGGGAAGGATATTTAAGTTTACCTGGATTCCTGTTTTATTGAAGAACTCTGGGAGCAAGGCTTGTAACGCATCAGCCATATCGCCCTCGATAACAGCAGCGGTGATAGAAGATATCTTTTGTACTTTAGAGCGTTGGACACGTTGTGTCTTTTGAATATGGTCGAAAGATGTGTCTAATAAAATCTGCTGATGTTCATAAAATACACTATTTCTTATATTCTCCATCAGCATCTTTGAAGCAATTTCTCCTATTTGGATGCTAGGGCGTGGAACAAGGACAGCATCTTGAAAACGGGTATCATTCCAAAAATTTTCACTGAGTGAAACCATAAGAGGCAGCTGTAAGTCAGGCGCATATTTCAGGGAGCCTAAAGCACCAGAAAGCAACGGGGTGTTTGTGCAAATAATTGCTTGGGGCGGATCTTGCATGGAAACTAGGCGGATTGCAGCAACAAATGCATCTTCGGGGCTTCCACCTGTATAACGAATATAGCGGTCATCTATCTTGATACCGAAGTTTAAATGTGCGTTCTTATAACCATCGACACAGAGCTGTTCGCTAGAGTATTCTGATGATATAGCAATTAAACCAATACGCGTATACTCATTAGAAAAAAGATCACTCACAACGTTGTAAATGATCTTATCGTTTCGGAAGCCAATAAAGTTGCAATCTACTCCTTCAATGTTATGCTCGATAAATACAACAGGAATACCGCTACTAAGTAGTGAACAAAAAAAATTTTTATCACTTGGGCAGCAAGTAGATAGAATGATTCCTGCAGCTTTCGAGCCCTCAAGCATAGAAATCGCCCTTTGTTCTATATCAGGAATACCATTTGTCAAGCAAAGTAGTGGCTCATATCCTTCACCCTGAAAATAGCGGTAAAGCTGTGTATAGAGACTAGAATAAAAGATGTCTGTAATATTCGGAAACACGACCCCTATTTGACGAGAACCTTCCATTTTTAAATTTCTGGCTGAAATATCAGGCCTATATCCAAGCTCTTTGATGGCATTCTCGACTTTTCGTACGTTTTCAAGGCTAACAGAGGTGACCCCTTTCAGGACGTTTGATACAGTCCCGTGAGAAACGCCAGCCCGTTTTGCAACATCCTTTATAGTAACAGACATAGAGAAGACCCTTCCTAGCTCTTTTTATTGTTGTGATTTTAGCATATACCGGGCTTAGAATCAAGAAAAGTGAATTTGACGATGGTGTAAACGAATTGTCAGTTGAGATGTAAAAGATTGTCCCAAGAAGATATGATCTTAGACTTGTCTTCTCAATCTTACAATCGTCGCTCAGTTTTTTCAAGATTATATATTTCCAAGCGGTAAAGGAAATACGAAGAAAAAATGGCTATAAGATCCTGCTCAAGCCGGGTGATGTCAAGAACAATTAAAATCCTTTCCTGATATAGCACATTTTCAAAGATGCAGAGGCGTATAGGCAAAGTAAAAATCCAAATCTGAATCCCAAACAACCGACAAGGGAAGATATTCTGGCCGTTGCAAAAGCCAGTCTTTAAGTTCAGATTTCTGAGAACAATGTGGCTAGAAAGTTTTTAAATGAAAACGGTGTAACCCGCCACACAACGGGTTACACCATACGCTTTACATTTTTTACAGCCTTATCGGCACGGGGCGGTCTTCGGGCGCTAAAGTGAACGGGCTCGCTAGCGTTTTTGTGGAATGCTCTGGTCAGGTTGTGACATGTAACCCTGTAACCGACTTTTGGCGAACTCCAAATCCGCCGAAGAAGTTATCTTTATGTTGAACTGCGAGCCTTCGAACAGGTGCACTGGAACTTCCGTCTTTCTTTCGATAAGCATGGCATCGTCCGTCACCTCCGCCTTTT
>CAYNSI010000194.1:0-3282 GCA_964399665.1 uncultured Enterobacterales bacterium
CAGACCGCAGTAAGGCCGATGAAGCTTTTGAAGCTGCCAAAACCCAACTTATTGACCGCAAATATGCCGTAAGAGCAACATCAAAACAAGTGGTGGCAGCAGGGCTTGTAATCGTCAATGAAAAACAGGCAGATGACAAACAAGATCCCACCAGTCTGAGGGAAATTGTAAGACTTGAGGAGATCACTGTCCCTTCGCAGCGAAGTTAAACGAGCCTTGATAAAACCCTGACGGTTTCTTGCCTGCATCTGCACAAGAGGGAGATTTTGGCGGTGTTCTGCTGCCGTCACCTTATTTTCTGCAAGAGACCTAAAGTTTTGTCATGGCACTATAAACAATTGCAAAACAATGCTCCGCTCACAGAAGTAATGCAAAGATTCTGGTTACAATCAGTCAACAAAAAATGTTAAGTCAGGTTTTTAAATTAAAGCTTTACTGCCGGGCTTTTTCCTATATTAAGAACAGGGAACAGCAGGCTGCTTCTTCCTGGGTTGGTTTTGTGGGGGAATAGATGAGATCAGATGATATTTTAAAGGGATCTGAATGGGCTAATGTCAGAGCTTTGCTAAAAGCTTCGGGGATCACCGATGAAGGAATGGCAAAACCCTTAATAGGCGTAGTTAATGCCTACAATGAGATCTGCCCCGGGCATCGCAATTTAAGAGAGCTCTCATCCAGGGTGCGTGACGGGATCCTGGCAGCAGGGGGCACCCCCCTGGAGTTTGGCACCATAGGTGCCTGTGACGGAGTAGCCATGGCTCATGACGGCATGAAATATATTCTTCCCGGAAGAGAGTGTATTGCCGATGATATCGAGGTAATGATTGAGGCCCACCGCCTGGACGGTCTGGTGCTGGTAGGATCCTGTGACAAAATAGTGCCGGGCATGATCCTCGGGGCCTTAAGAGTCAATCTTCCTGCCGTGTTCATAAATGGGGGGCCTGCACTTCCTGGACATATGAAAGAGGGTAATCCCTACGGCGGGGAGCTTATTGATCACTCAATTATCCAGCAGTCAGAAGGTGCTTTAAAGTCAGGAAAGATAACATTAGAACAGTTTACCTGGATAGAGAACAATGCTGTGCCTACCATAGGATCCTGTGCCATGCTTGGAACTGCAAATACCATGTGTGCCCTGGCAGAGGCCATGGGGCTTGCGCTGCCTGGAAGCGCCGCCATTCCTGCGGTGTATTCCCACAGACTGCAGATGGCTTACCGTACCGGAGAGGCGGTGGTAAATCTGGTAAATAAGGATATTAAAGCCCGCGATATCATAACCCTTGAGAGCATTAAAAATGCCGTGATGGTAAATTCTGCCATAGGCGGTTCCACCAATGCGGTATTGCATCTTCTTGCCATTGCCTATGAGGCTGGAGTTGACTTTTCCATCGATGATTTTGGCACTGAAGCCAAAAAAGCTCCTCATTTGGTACCAATGATCCCGGCAGGAACTTTTACTCTTTTGGATTTTTACGAGGCAGGTGGGGTTCATGCCTTGATGCTAAGCTTAAAAGATCGCCTTTACCTTGACGGAATTACTTGTACCGGTCTTTCTTTGAGGGATAATCTTGCAGGATGGCAAAATCGTAATCCTGAAGTAATTCGTACTGCAGCAAATCCTGTGCACGAGGTTCCAGGCATTGCCATTTTGCATGGTAATTTAGCACCTGACGGGGCGGTCACCAAGCCTTCTGCCATACCTGAAGATGCCCGTCATTTCATCGGCAGGGCAAAAATCTTTGAAAGTGAGGAGGATGCCCTAAGGGGGATCCGCGCCCTTGAGGTAAAAGAAGGTGATGTGGTGGTTATTCGCAACACTGGGCCTAAAGGCGGTCCCGGCATGCCGGAGCAGTACAAGGCTATGAAACTATTGGTAGGCATGAATTTAGGCTCAAAAGTTTGTGTCATTACCGACGGCAGGTTCTCAGGATCCAATAACGGCTGTTTTGTAGGTCATATCTGCCCTGAGGCATATGATGACGGTCCCATTAAGTATCTTAAAGACGGTGATGAAATAGAAATTGATGTCATAAAAGGGACTATCAATGCCAGGGTGGACTTTGATAAGAGGCGCAGGGAAGGCGCTTCTGGGCATTGGGGGAAAACCTGCGGCTATCTTTATCACTACAGGCACAGTGTAGCTTCTGCCTCTGCAGGGGCGGTTATTAAAACCAGGGATTAGCTGAGTTTAAGCAATAAGGCCTGCAAAAGCAGGCTGTTGGAGTATTTGTAAAGAAGCTGTGTGGTAAGTTTTCACCAATAACCAAAACTACCACTTCTTTTTGTCACCGAAGATCTCATCCAGATCCGAACTTGAGACCCTTCCTTGAGATTGGGATGACTCTTCTTTTTGAGTGTTAAGTTTGGCACGGGCTCTCTCACCCCTCAATCTGGCATCCGAATCCAGATCTTGGAGCATCTGGGTCAGGGATTCTGCTTTTTCGTCCAGCCACTCATCACGATTGGGGGCTGATTTAATAACATCCAGTCCTTTTTCAATCAACTGCCTGCAGGAGCCTATCTGCTGTAACCTTCTAAGCTCAATAATGCGCTGCAGCAAATTGGAGATGTTTACCTTAAGAAGCAGGATCTGCAGTCTGCGATCTTCTTTTTGACAGGAGACGGCATCCACCCTGGTGCCAGATTTCATTTCCATTCGGATGATCTGGCGTAATCTTCTGATTTGTCTTAACTGCGTTATGGCAGCTTGATCAGAAAGGGGCGGTCTGAAGGCAATATCCTCATGATAATTGGCAATGACACTATTTATCTGGCGCTGCTGTTCGACAATTTTTTCATCGGCATTTTTAAAGTGGGGATCGGTTTTTAATCTGCGGTAGGCATTGAGGATCCTATAACGCAGTATGAGTACCAGGTTTTTGGAGAAGGGGATCTGGGCCTGGTTGAGCAGGAGATCTTCACATTCGGCAATCACATTGCGTGAACGGGCCAGCAGAGTCTTGGCGTCTGCTTCCTTTTTTGCTGTGTAATCCAGATACATATTGTAGATTATGAGCAAAAAAGTCGTAAGAACTATAAATATGACGGCAATTGTAATAAACATACCAAACCTTACTGGGATAAAGCTCGCTACCTTTTCAATGTGCCGGGCACACGGCATAATCCCGACAGATCAATTGTTATCGGGACAAAAAGCAATATTAATGCCAAAGCATCCGATACTTTATGTCGCTACAAGCCCCTATAATAATCTTAATTTGATAACTTTAAACAGAAATGCCTGTTAAAACAATCAAAAATTGTGGCACTAACTTGCTCTTT
>CAYNSI010000195.1:0-3211 GCA_964399665.1 uncultured Enterobacterales bacterium
GAGCCTTTGACCATTGTGCCCTGCGTCATGGTGATCGTCAGCAAGCTGCAAAGGGAAGAAAACAGTTCACCTTCGCGACTGCGTGAGGTCGTGCGCTTAGAAGAGCTCACTTTGACTCAAGAGCAGCTTGCCGGGATTAAAGGCCGGTGATCCCAAAAGATAAGAGCCGCCTTTGCATAAGATCTCCTGACAAAATTTCAGGCAAATTAGCGGTATAAGCTTTATGTTCATTATGTGGAGTTCAAAAAAATAAGTTTAACCACTGTTAGAATCGTAAGCTGGATCCTAAAACTTAAAATAAGGCACATTTTTAGGGAAACAGGCAAAGACAGGGCAAGGCTTTGCTTTTTAAGCCCTCAATCCTGCTAAAATTTGTCATAAAACCCTGCTTCTACCCCCCTGAAAAGGTTAAGGATCTTTTATGGAGATTTTAGGCGTGGACATTGGCGGCAGCGGCATTAAGGGCGCTGTTGTCAATACCAAAACCGGCGAATTTATGTCCCAAAGGGAAAGAATCCCCACCCCGCAGCCTGCCACCCCGCAGGCCGTGGCAGAGACCTTAAGAATGCTTGTTAATACCATAGGCTATAAGGGTCCTGTTGCCTGCGGTTTTCCTGCAAGGGTTGCAGACGGAATGGTTTATACGGCTTCCAATATTGATAAATCCTGGATTAATACTCCTGTAGAAGAGCTTTTTTCCAAAACCTTAGGTCAACAGGTATTTGTTGCTAATGATGCCGATGTGGCAGGTCTTGCGGAAATGGAGTTTGGAGTGGGGCGAAGCTTTTTTTCAGGAAAAACCCTGGTTATAACGATAGGAACGGGCTTAGGCACGGCACTGTTTTTAAAGGGCATGCTCTTTCCCAATACTGAATTGGGCCACCTGCTGCTGCACGAGGACACGGCAGAAAAGTACTGTGCCGCATCAGTCAAAGACAGGGAGGGCCTGACATGGAAGGAGTTTGGCGGACGATTTAATGAGTACTTAAGCCACCTTGAATTTATCCTAGGCCCGGACACCTTTATTTTAGGGGGAGGCGCCTCCAAAAAATTTTCAAGATTCAAGGATGAAATCACCGTAAAGGCTAAAGTGCTGCCGGCAAAAAACCTCAATCTTGCAGGGATAATAGGAGCTGCCCTGTACGGTGAACTCAAACTTCAAGGGGCTTAAGAGATCAAGCCTTAAGCAGGGAAAAGCTTAAGCTATACGGGCTCAATCCCTTTTATTACTATCTCAAGGCGCTCATTTTGATAGTAACGGTCTACGCACAAGGAATAGACAGTCATAACATCCATGCCCGGAAGCAGTGATTTTTCCCTGGCATTTGCCCTGAAGCGTATAGCATTGAAGCGGTGCTTCCCGTTACTTAAAGAAAAACGCAGATTGCGCCCGCTTCCTAATGGCTTTACTTCCTCTACGGTAAATACCCCGTCAAAAAGCGGCTCAGGATAGCCCTGTCCCCAGGGTCCGTAGTATTCGAGGGTTCTTGCAAAATCCAGGGTCAAATATGCCTCGGGAAGCTCACCGTCGCTTTCGATGCCGATATCATTCCTGCCGTCTTCAAGGACATCGCGGGCTCTGGCATCAAAAATCTCCCTGAACTTTTGAAAATCACTCTTTTTGATGGTAGCCCCTGCAGCCATGGCATGGCCGCCAAAACGCACCAAAAGTCCCGGGTGATGTTGATCAATTTCAGCAAGGGCGGGGGCCAAGGGGAAGCCAGGTACTGAACGGGCAGATCCTGTTATTTCCTCCCCATCTCCTGCAAACACAAAACATGGGGTTCCAAAGCTTTCTTTAAGACGGCTGGCAATAAGTCCTGCTATCCCAGACAGCCAGTGGGGCTTAAATATCACCACCGAGGATGTTCCGGCATGCTCCTTAGCCTCCAATTGTGCCTCTGCAATATAAACCCTCTCATAATCACCGCGCCTTTTATTGATCATATCAAGACGCCTTGCAAGCTCCATGGCATCTGTGCCGTCATTTGACAACAGACACTTGACGGAAGGATTGTCGCTTATCATGATCCGCCCTGCGGCATTGAGCCTGGGACATAAATCATAGGCAATATTCGAAGCGGTAATTTTATCCAGGTTTACCCTGGAAACCTCAGACAAGGCTCTGACACCAAGCTGGGCGCTGCCCTTGTGCATACGCACCAGCCCTGCTTTTACCAGCCGGCGGTTGTTGGCATCAAAAGGCACCACATCACCCACGGTGCCGATGGCTACCAAATCAAGAAACTGTCCCATAACAGGCGGCTTTAGGGAATCACCAAAGTAACCGCGCTTTATTAGTTCGGCCCTGGTTGCAATAAGCACATAAAAAAGCACTCCTACACCACAGAGATTTTTGGAGGCAAAGCTGCAGTCAGGACGCTTAGGATCGACTACCGCAAGAGCTGCAGGCAAAACTGCCGAGGGCTCATGATGATCTGTTACTACTACCTTAATTCCCTGCTCCTTGGCATAACTTACCGCTTCATGACTGGAAATGCCGTTATCAACGGTCACTATCAGATCCACCTCATCTTCTGCGGCCTGTTCAACCATTTTAAGGGAAAGTCCGTACCCGTCGTCATAACGGGACGGCACGTGAAATGACACCGACTTAAGGCCGAAGGCCTTAAGACACAGGACCCCCAGGGCAGTTCCTGTCATGCCGTCAACATCATAGTCCCCCATGATGCGGATGTGCTCTTGTGCTTCAACTGAATCAGCAATAACAGAACTTGCAGCCTCAATATCCTTTAAATTACGGTAGTGCAGCAGATGCTCAAGGGAAGGGTCCAGATCTAGGGGGTCATTAATTCCCCTCGAGAGCAGCAGATTGCGCATTACAGGATCCGGAACTGCTTCATCAAGGTTGGTAGAGTTCGGGATCTCCCGTCTTAATACTTTCAATTGGCCACCGTCATTTCATGTCCTAAGGCCGAAAATTATAGACTAAAAGGTTCTACTCTTTGAAGGAAAACTTTTGAGGGAAGTGATATGGACAAAATCGGAGAGCAAAAGTGTGACAGACTGGGTGAGCACTAACACATGCCACGCACACAAAAAGCAGAGCAGGCTCTGTGCGCTGAATTTACTTAAAAAGACGACGGAACAAGAGCTTTGCTGTAAGATCTGTTTTAAAGTCAAAGCGCTGAATGCTGGAGATAAGTCGGCCCTATAGTTGGAGAAACAGGAATTCTTCTGATAAATCAGA
>CAYNSI010000196.1:0-3194 GCA_964399665.1 uncultured Enterobacterales bacterium
GATTTGATTGAGCCTTTGACCATTGTGCCCTGCGTCATGGTGATCGTCAGCAAGCTGCAAAGGGGAGAAAACAGTTCACCTTCGCATCTGCGTGAGGTCGTGCGTTTAGAAGAGCTGTCTTTAACAGAAGAAGAGCTTGCCGGGCTTAAAGGCTGATGATCCCAAAGATAAGAGCCGCCTGTGCCGCAAAAGATCTCTTGTTAATGTCTATTCAAATTTGAGCCTTGGCTTGGTTCAAATTTTAGAAAATAGTTCCTGACAGAATTGAAATTTTATGAGCCTTCCAAAATTTCAGGCAAATTAGCGGCATAAGCAGGATCACCGTTAGAATCGTAAGCCGTACAGCCTGTGCTTAAATGATTCTAAGTTAAGGTAAAATGTGACTTTGGTTGTTTTAAGGATTAATAAAGATGACTACTCCTTTTGTCGCGGTTTTAATGGGTTCTGATTCTGATCTGCCGATAGTTGAGCATACTCTTAAGGTTTTAAAAAATTTTAATATCAGATTTGAGGTTAAGGTAGCCTCTGCCCACCGTACCCCTGGTCTTGTAGCAGATTTTGTAGCAGATGCTGATAAACGCGGCTGTAAGGTATTTATCTGTGCTGCAGGCATGGCAGCGCATCTTGCAGGTGCCGTGGCAGCCCAAACCGTACGACCTGTTATTGGGATCCCCTGTGACGGAGGACCTTTAAACGGAGTTGATGCCCTGTATTCCACCGTGATGATGCCCGGAGGGATCCCCGTTGCCACGGTTGCCGTAGGAAAAGCAGGAGCGCGCAATGCAGGCTTTTTGGCCGCCCAAATCCTGGCAGTCTCTGATCCTGCACTGGAGCAAAAGCTTATTGAGGCAAGAGAACAGGAAGCTTCTAATATCATGGCAAAGGACAGGGACGTACAGGAAAGACTAAATTCTGACCTTAAATGACTACAGTTTACTCAGCTCAAAAAGTAATCAAGGCAGCTTCTGTTATTAAAAAAGGAGGGGTTATTATTGCCCCTTCAGAAGGTATCTACGGCATAAGCGCACTTTTTGATAACAAAGGGGCTTTAGAGCGCATTGTCAGGATTAAAAGGCGCGATCCTAAAAAAGGTCTTATTGTAATATCAGATACCATAACAAGGGCCCTGCCCCTGATGGATCTTAGCAAGATCCCCAGTGATGCCATGGCAAAAATGCACAGGATGTGGCCTTCACACACAACCTTTGTGGTTCCTGCAGCAGCAGGACTTTTAAAACTTTTAACTGGAGATTTTGGCACCGTTGCCATCAGGGTTACGGCTTTTTCTTTGCTGCAGGATTTAGTGAGGGCAGCAGAAAGTCCCGTGGTCTCAACTTCTGCCAATATTGCCGGCATGGCACCATCAAGTGATCTTAATGATCTGGCTCCTTCTGTTAAGGATGGGGTTGATTATATTTTGGATTTACCCTGCCAGGGACTAAAAGGGGCTAGTACCATTTACGATGTGCTCACAGGTGAGCTGATAAGAAGGGGATAAATTAGATGACATCATATCTTGCAGTTTTTGGAAACCCCATAGAGCATTCCCTTTCCCCGGTTATTCATAATTACTTTGCCAAAATTTGCAGCATTGATCTGCAATACGACAAAATTCTTGTCCAAAAAGGCGGGTTTGACAAGGCTGCCGATGACTTTCTTGAAAGAGGCTTAGGATTTAACATTACCCAGCCTTTTAAACTTGATGCACTTAACTATGCCAAAAAAAGAGGCGTGTTATCAAAGGCTGCAAGGGCGGCAGGGGCGGTTAACACCATCGCAAAGTTAAAAGACGGCAGGATCTTTGGGGATACTACTGACGGTTACGGCCTGGTGCTTGATTTAAAGCGTTTGCAAATGCCAACTTCGGGTGCTAAGTGCCTTTTGATAGGAGCAGGAGGGGCGGCAAGGGGTATTATTTCCTCACTGTTCACAGAAGGTGGGCTTTTATCAATGGTAATTTGCAACCGCACCCATCAAAAGGCCGTGGATGTAGCCTCCTTTTTTGCCAATTCCGGCTTTAAGGTCACGGCAGCCCCTGAAGACAGACTTGAAGGTCATTTTGATATTATCATCAATGCCTCCTCATCTTCCCTTCATAAGACACTGCCAAACATAAAAGATGAAGTCTATAAGGGAGCGGCAGCAGCCTACGATCTTATGTACACCAAAGAAGAAAAGACTATCTTTACTGAGCACTTAAAGTCTTTAGGTGTCTGCAGTTATGACGGCCTTGGGATGCTGGTGGCCCAGGCTGCCGGAAGCTTTGAGATCTGGCATGGGATCCTCCCTGATATCAGCGGCACTTTATCATATCTAAGAGCTTACCTTAAGAACGCATAATGCTTAAAGTATCAGCAGATCCTGCTGCCTTAACCTACCCTCTTTATCTTGAATTTTTGCAAAGCCTTAAAGCTTTTGAGGCAAAAGAGTGTTCAGCTCATAAAAAAGGGCATGACAATGACCAAAAAGCGCCGAGCTGTCTTGAAAAAGGTGTGGGATCTATGTTGAAAATCTCTGATTTGCTGTTGTCTTTTAAAGACAGGGTGCGTCTTTGTAAGACAGGCTCTGATGATAAAGACAAAATGAGCCTCGAGCTTGATTTTTTAAGTGGCAGCACAGCTTATAGGCTTTTTCATAACAATGATCGCGAGGCTGTGGTAAGGGCAGTTTTTGGAAGACATAAAATTTTAAACGACGGCCCATTGAAGGTATTTGATGTCACCGCAGGTCTTGGAAGGGACAGCATTATTTTGGCAAAAGCACAGGCAGAAGTTACCATGTTTGAACGCCACCCGGTAGTTTATGCCCTGCTGCATGATGCCTTAATAAGGGCAGAGCAGGCTTTATCAGGGGAGCATTTTAGCTTTGCGCTTCCCAAACTTGCAGATTTTGGGGAGTATTTATCTCAGGCAGACTGCCATGTAAGGCCCGATGTAATCTACTATGACCCCATGTTTCCTACAAGAAAAAAAAGTGCCGGGGTCAAAAAGGGCATGCAGTTTTTCCATGACCTTATAGGATCTGATGAAGACTTGCTGCCTAACCTGCTGTTATTTTTGGAAAAAGCGCGCAAAAAGGTGGTGGTAAAAAGACCAAAGAAGGCGCCGCACCTTTGTGTTGCAGGGCTTAAGGCAGCTTACACCGTAGGAAGCGGGGTATGTCGTTTTGAGATCTTCCAAGTTTAGATAGATCAC
>CAYNSI010000197.1:0-3180 GCA_964399665.1 uncultured Enterobacterales bacterium
GCTAATGCGAACGTTCGCATTAGCAATTTTATGCGAACTTTTGGATAATGCGAAATTTAACTCTATGGTGACCAGATTATTCAATTTGTCTAAAGAAATATCTAAAGCCCAAAATGCTTTGCTAACAGGTCTTCTTTGCTTTTCCAATCCGGTGCTTCATCCTGCCCTTCCATCAGCCCGGTTTTAATTGCCTCGCGCATCATAGTGGTTGAGGGGATCGCATATACCCTCGTGGTTTCAAGCTGATTATGCCCTAAAACGGCTGACACTATCTCAAGCGGCAATCCTTCTCTGTACAGTTGTGTGGCCCGGCTGCGTCTGAACATATGAGGATAGATATTCTCAGGAAATGTTTTGTCTTTAGCTCTAACCAGTCCTGCGTGCTCATTTAAAATAAGTTGAATCCTTCGGGAACTTAAAGGACGTACCTCCTCTTTTATCACCGTATAAAAAAGGAGATCTGTGTTAGGTGAATTTTCATTATGAAATAAGCCCATGTAATTTTTAAGACATGTGCTCATATCGGTTGAAATTGGAATAGCTCGCTGTTTCTTGCCTTTTCCGTCAACCACAATGTACGGTTCTTCTTCCTCTAAAAAGATATTAGACACTTTAAGATTGGTTAATTCAGAAACACGGCAGGCACTCTCATAAAGCAGCAGAATGATAGTTTTATTCCGGTATCCTTTTAAATCTTTTGAGGTAACCTCAAGCAGCTGTTCAACTTGTTTAACAGTCAGGACTGGTCTTACTTTTTCTTCTGTTTTAAACGGTTTAACCGATTCAACCATAAGACTGACTGAGGTCAAAGCAGGATCTTTTTCAGCGCAGTATTTAACGTAGGATTTAATCGCAGCCAGTCTGGTCGAAATTGAATTGTTGTTGAGCGTTTTAACATCCTTGAGCCACTCCATAAATGAGATAATCAGCTCACGGGTACAGTTGTTAAAATAAAATGTGCCGACTGATATCGAGCGGTCATTAAGAAAATTACGGAATGCTCGTAATGAATTGCGGTAACCATTACGAGTGTCATTACTCATTCCCTGTGAGGGAATATAAATGTTTAAAAACTCATAGCTATAGGCAAAAAACAGGGAATTAATCGCTTTGGAACTCATAAGCACTCCTTGACAGTGCATTTCTGCTTTGCAGAAAAGGTCTCACAGAAGGACACATATGTTCAATCTGATGAAAGTAGTAATAAGTATCAGCTACTGAATTGTGCCCCAGGTGTTTGCTCAGATATGGAAGCAGCAGATGCACATCACGTCCTTCGGCAGACCATATGGCTATTTTGTGGATCACAAAACAATGCCTCATACAGTGAATTGTAGGCCTTTTAGCCTTGCCGATCACTTTCTGCACACCGTTATGCCAGGCCTGGCAAAAAACTTTGCTGACAATATGCGCTCTTATCGGCTCATCACCTGCCCTGTTAGGGAACAGCCATTCTGAAAAATGATGGTCTTTATGGAGGGTCTTTAAGTAACGCACAGTCAGCTGCAGCAAATCTGACGGCAGGTACACGATCCTGTGCTTATCCGCTTTAGCGTGGGTGATCAGTACTCTGCCAGTCTCCATATTGAAATCTGTCAGTTTAATATGGAGCGCCTCACTGCATCTGAGTCCTAAGCAGTAGTAAAACCTGAATAAAACTGGCGCTTCAAAGATGGTAAAAAATGAATCAACGGTAGCGTCCCTATTGTCAAAATCAAAGCCCTGATGCGAATCAATATATTTGAAAAACAACTGAAGCTCATGAAAACTTGGGATATAAGGGAGCTGACGCGGGACAAATTTGAATCTTGGGGGTGTGGCCGCCTCAATGCCGAGACTATGCAGATATTTTACAAATACTCTGACTGCATCAACCCGGTATTTGCGCGAGTTTTCAATTTCACTCTCCCTCTTCTCACACCAACGTGAAATCACCTCATCATCTATGACCCCATGATCCAGCTGATTGTCGATAAGAAACTTGTCAAAGTTTTTTAAAAATTTGGTTTCATTGTGGTAGCTGTAGCCAGAGTCGTTCTTCTCTTTTATGAAAGCAGTCAGCAAAGGAGCAAGTTTAGATTTAAACTGAGGAAATTTCTTAGTTTTCATCATAAACATCCCCGCTATACTCGATCCCCGCCAGCGATATGGGGCAAAGCTGCAGTGTTATCTCATTTTGATCCAAATACTTATTGATGTTAGTTAAATCTCTGTGCCCCAGCATTATTGAGATCATCTCCGCACTCAGTGCAGTCTTTTTAAGCAGCATTGAGGCGAAAGTTCTGCGTAAGATATGTGTGCTAAAGCTGATACCGCATGCTTTGATAAAGAACTCATGAAAACCTACATATTTTACCGGAGTATGAGGTGCAACAGCGTTTAAAAAGACATAAGGGCTGTCGCTGTCAGGCCTTTCATTTTCAAGATAAGCAAAAAGAGCGTTTAGAACCGCATTCGTCAGGGGAAGGTGTACGGCGTGACCAGTCTTCTGCTGGGTTTTTACCAGCTCCATAGTGCTTAAGTTGAGCTCATCAAACCTCAGTGACAGCACATCAGATTTCCTCAGTCCTGTAAACAGCATCATCTTAACCAAACACGCATCGCGATAAAATGATGGAGATGTAGAGGCGTTGGGGGCATTGCAGAATTCAAGTAGTTTGTGCAGTTCCTCATCACTTAGAGTAGTGACAGGTCTGATCCTTTGTGCAAAAAACGTAGGCAGTGCCCGCCACAGTTCAGGGGAAACCAGTCCGCACACCCCCAGATATCTAAGAAAGTTCTTGATCCTGATGTTATAAGCCTGTTTGCCGGCCAGCGTGGAGTGATTGACATCATCGCGATTGTAATCTTTAAGCAGCTGAGGAGACAGATCGCTTAACTTCCTGCAACCGGCACCGTCGGCGTATATGGCAAAACGAGCGATGGCAATACGATCCATTGAAATGGATGATTTTGAAAGATGGTTTTCTATTCTGAATCTGCAGTATTCTGAATATTCTTGTTCAAGCCAAGAAGGAATTTTTTGTTCAGGAGCACGGTTTGCATCTGTTTTGTGTATTAAAGCCATTGCTGTGCTCTTGCCTTGAAATCGAACATCAGCTGCTATAATTAAAAAGAACAGCTCATCTCTCATTCTAATTTTGAAATGGTTTTTGATTTTGGCAGCCCAAGAATGTGCTA
>CAYNSI010000198.1:0-3168 GCA_964399665.1 uncultured Enterobacterales bacterium
TCAAGATTAAAGTCGCCGTTTTTAAGACTCTCTGACAGCAAAGAGACTTTCGCTATATGCTTTACAATGTAATTTGCTATCACAACCGCAAGAATAACAGCCAGAAGTACCATTAGCACGGTTAAAACCAGAGTGATTATCACGGGGGTGTCCATGTTAAGTTGTACGATCTCTTCTGATACATATGTATTGCTTTCACTAACAATCTTGAAAAAGAGAGAGTTTATAGCAGAAGTGTGGGGAAGTATGTCACGCGTATACAGATCATTTGCTTCATCAATGCGCCCTGCCTCAAGCAGTCTGTAAAACATAGAATTTTCAATGACATTTACCAATTCATGCAAGCTGGCACGCATTGCCAGGCAGTCTTCCACAAATATGACAGGCTGCGTTCCGCTTATTCTCTGAAGAGTCTGCTTAAGATCTTCAATGTGCCTTTTACCCTGCGCTATCATCTGGGGGGTGGGATTTTCTCGGACTTGGTTCACCCAAGTGCGAACACCATTGTACTGCTCATATACCGAAATAGTCCGTCCCATTCCATCTGTTATTGCCGTTCGCAGCCTGTGGTCCACCTCATTGGCAGTTTCCATGCTGATAAAGGCAAATCCTGACACCATAAGAGCCAGAACGATGATCGTCCCAAACCCTCCCAGCAGTTTTTTGCGAATTCCGAGGTTTTTAAAAAAACTCATAAAAGGCCCCTTTATATTGATCCAGCTTTGGGATATCCCAAAGCACCCTGATGTTGCCGTTATTATAAAAAAACATGGCAGGAAGAGTCCATTTTTACTTAAAAGGCCTCAGGCACTGCCACCTGCCCGGTGATCATTGTCTCTCTTTTGTCTTTTTACTAGGTCAAAGTTATAACACAATCGACCAGCAATGCATCAAACTTGTGTCATGAGCTTATTAGTCTAGTGAATGAAGATCACGTTTTCGTTATTTTATATTATTTAATAAAGTGAGTTAACCGATCTTTTTTTGACAAATTGGTATTTTTTAAAGATTACTTTGCGATTACTGTGCAGGATCTTGGGCAGACTCAAGCTATCCTGATGTTAAATAACCTTTACCTATGTTTGGAAAAAGCTTTTTTTACTGCAGTAGTAAAGGAGACTTATCTTCTGTTCACGCCCTAATCTTCTAAGCTTATGCTGGTCAGCGGGGGATCACAGCAGGGCAGGTGATTCCGGCGATCTTATAGGCAGCATTCTGTTGTTTGTTCGGTTCATTTGTTATCACTCTGCTGTTATAAATTTTACACTTTTGATTCTTCAGTGACTCCAGCATCATCGTCATGGTCATATTATGCTGTTCTGCCAGCTTCTGCAGCTTCTTGCATACCACTGCAGCCATAAACGTCATCATAAGATGCCCGCGGAAGGCTGCTTCTTTTTGAACACTGTCAAGCAGCATAGACGCATAGTTCTTGCCAATGTCAAAGACCTGCTCAATTTGCTGGCGGGTGTAATAGAGCAAGAGGATGTCTTCAGTGCTGATCCTGTGGGTCGCCACTAACACAAAGAACCCCTTCCCCTGCATATTGCGGTGTACTTCCCTGGGATCGAGATCATCTGCTGCGCCATGTTTTATGGCCTGACATTCTTCATCAAAGGCTCTGCTCAAATCCACGGCAATGTACGCGTGAGCCTTGTATGTGCCTCTGCGTCCTGAAAGTTCACAATCAACGTGCTTAACATACAAAAAACGGCTGCCAAAGCGCACACTGTTCTCTTCTTGTTTGATGTTCGTACCGTACTTTGCTATGAGATCTTTGTACAGGCGGCGGTTTTCCTTAAGTCTGGTAATAAAAGAGATGTGATTTTCAAAGAAGGTATCTAAGTTTTCAGCCGTGTAGTATTCTGCATCCAAAATTGCAAATTTGACATTAATCTTGTGTTCTTTCAACTCAGCGATGGTTCTTACCACGGTATTGGCATCGATGATGTTCCCAGGACAGTATCTAAGATACAGCGGCATGCCGGTTTTCTGCTGAACTACGTAGATGAGCCGCACTTCACTGCTGAGTTCTCCATTATGATTGCTCAGCGCTGTAAGCGGAAAGTGAGTGCTGTTTGGCAGTCCGGTGCTGTCAATCAAAATGTGCTCGTTCTTCTTGGTTTCTTTAAAGCCGCAGAGCCATTGGACATAAGTCTCAAAGAACCTGTACCACTTGCTCTCATTTCCGATTGACTCCAAAAAGTCAGATATGCGCTGTGAACTTAAATTTGCTTTAGGATACAAGATCCTGGCGTAACTGCCCTCGTACCAAATCGGTGCGTGAGCATTGCTGCGGCATGACAGGATGTAGAACAGCAGCATTGCCTTTGCGATATCTGGATTATCATAGCCTAAGGCCTCAACGCATCTGTCAAAGCGTTCTTGTTTGATAAAGCTGTCTAAAAAGAAGGCATCGCCGAAGTCTAAGTTCAGCAGCTCAGCTCTGTTTTTACGCGGAATTTCCTCTGGCACAAAATCCTCCGGAGGGTTACCGTACTTACCAGTCTTGGGATCATAAGTGAACACACCGCGTTCGCGATTGCGAAAGATGTGACGCTCTTTGTCTAAAACCCTGCCTAAGCAGACGTAGGATTTAGTAACCCTGGTGCCGACCCGTTTTGATATACACAATTTAGCGTATATCCCAGAGGACTTTATGTCGTAAGCTATAAATCCTGCCATAATTTTGTAGCCATAAGTTATATTATTTATGACCACATTATACAAAAAAATCCCCTAATGCAAGAATTTCTTGAAAATTTAGGAAACAAGCAAGAATGTTTTTGCCATGATTAGATAATCAATAGAGACTAAAGATTATCACTGGAGGACGCTTTGTACAGCAGCTAAAAGGCCCCGATTGGGGCCTTTGTGTCATGAAGGATTCGGTTTTGTCCTACGCAGGTTGTGCCTGATCGGCTGCTTCACCGCCTTGGTTTATGCTCTCAGAAGCAGCCTCGAATCCTGAGGCTGCGGCAGGAACGGTATTGATAAGTTTATCCAATTCCCTGCGATTGATAAGCTTCTCGTTTAAGGTGAAGAATTCCAGATCCTGCATCAGGGTGACAATAAGTTGTGAAGCAGTCTGGGCAATGGAAGCTGCCTGGGTAGCAACATCCACGGACTCCTGGGACATTTCGGTGATCCCCTGCATATTGGTTGAGA
>CAYNSI010000199.1:0-3069 GCA_964399665.1 uncultured Enterobacterales bacterium
TATTGCAGGGCAAATAAACTATAATCTTTTGGCCTTGAGGATGCTTATTTTCAGTCTTATGAAATAAGGATGAGTTTTAACAGGTTCAATAATCATGCGTACTACTAATTATTTACTTGCCACCTTAAAAGAAGATCCTTCAGAAGCTGCTGTTGTAAGCCACCGTCTCATGCTAAGAGCCGGCCTTATAAGACAGGTATCTTCCGGAATTTACACCTGGCTTCCCACAGGTCTTAGGGTGCTTGATAAAGTAAAGCGCATCGTAAGAAAGGAAATGAACCGCAAAGGCGCGATTGAAATTGCCATGCCCGTAGTTCAGCCTGCCGAGCTTTGGGAGGAGTCAGGCCGCTATGCCAAATACGGTCCTGAGTTGTGCCGTCTTAAAGATCGTAAGGAAAATGACTTTGTATTAGGCCCCACCCACGAAGAAGTAGTAACAGCCCTGGTAAGAAAAGAGGTCAAATCAGCCCGTCAGCTGCCCCTTAATCTTTATCAAATCCAAACCAAGTTTCGTGATGAAATAAGACCTCGTTTTGGGGTAATGCGGGGGCGTGAGTTCATCATGAAAGACGGCTACTCCTTCCATGTTGATAAAGCAAGTCTTAAAAAGACCTATGAGGACATGTATGAGGCCTACTGTAATATCTTCTCTACCCTGGGTCTTGACTTTCGTCCGGTACAGGCAGACACCGGCGCGATAGGAGGCAGTTTCTCCCATGAATTTCAGGTATTGGCAGACTCAGGCGAAGATACCATAGTATTCTCAGATTCTTCAGATTATGCTGCCAACATCGAAATGGCAGAAGCGCTGCCACCCAAGATCTCCCGCCCGGAACCTCAAGGAACCTGCAGTCCTGCTCCCACGCCGGGATGCCACACCGTAGATGAGGCGGCAGAAGCTTTAGGCCTTGACTCTGATATGGTGCTTAAAAGTCTTATTATTCATGCTGCCCATGAAGAGGGGCAAAAGCCTGAACTTGTCATGGTCTGTCTTCGCGGCAATCATGAATTAAATGAGGTAAAAGCTGGGAAAATTGCAGGCATAGCAAATCCCGTAGAGTTTGCCTCAGAAGATGAGATTAAAGAAGTCACCGGAGCTTCTCCGGGATCTTTGGGTCCTGTGGAGTTTAAAGGTCGGATCTTAGTAGATCGCAGTGCAGATGTTATGGGAAATTTTGCCTGCGGCGCGAATAAAACTGGCTTTCACCTGACCAATGTTAATTGGGATCGCGATGTTCCAAATTACGAAGTCTGTGATCTTAGAAATGTTGAAGAAGGTGATCCCAGCCCCGACGGCAAAGGATGCCTGCACTTGCGAAAAGGCATTGAGGTAGGTCAGGTCTTTATGCTCGGCACCAAATATTCAGAGGCCATGGGTGCTGCCGTAATGGATGAAAACGGCAGGATGATACCCTTAGAAATGGGATGCTACGGAATCGGAATTACCCGCATTGTAGCAGCTGCCATTGAACAGCATCACGATGACAGAGGCATTATCTGGCCTGATGCCATGGCCCCCTTTAAAGTTGCCATAATAGGTCTTAAGCTTAACAAAGTCCCCGCCGTAAAAGATATCTGTGAAAAACTCTACCGTGAGCTTTTGGAACACGATGTTGAGGTTCTTTTTGATGACAGAGATGAAAGACCCGGAGTTATGTTTGCAGACATGGAATTAATAGGGATCCCCCATGTCATCATTGTGGGTGATAAATCACTGGCTGAAGATTCCATAGAGTATAAATCAAGAAAGACTGGAAGCAGAGAGCTTATCAAGCTTGATAAAGCACTGTCAGTCATCCTTAATAAAATTTCTTAAACAGTAAAAGGCCTGATACCCCCATGGTTTAGGCCTTTGAGCGCTTCTCCTGCAAAGGCAGTGCAGAACCTACAAAGATAACTTGGCACAAATTTTCCATGGTAGTCGCTACCTAGGCAATCTTTGCCGCCTTAAGGCAGAGACTTTGTTAAGGAGAGGAAACCATGGCACTGTATCTTAATACCAATCTTTCATCACTTTCTGCACAGCGCAGCTTAAACTATGCTACCAACAAATTAAGCGTAACCTATGAGCGCTTATCCTCTGGGCTTCGCATTAACAGTGCTAAGGATGACCCTTCAGGGATCCAAATTGCCAATCGCTTAACCACACAAATTGATAAATTAGCCCAGGGCAACCGCAATGCCCAGGACTGTATTTCCTTTGCTCAGACGGCAGAAGGTGCCCTTGACGAAATCACCACCATGCTGCAGAGAATCAGGACATTGGCTATCCAATCTGCCAACGGCACCAATACTGCACAAGACAGGGCAGCCTTGCAGCAGGAGGTGGATGCCCTTAATGAAGAAATCATACGAATTGCCTGTCAAACCACCTTTGCAGGCGCCAACATCCTGAACGGTGACGCAGGCAAGGTGATTTTTCAGGTGGGAGACAACCCCAACTCAACCGTTACCATTGACATGAGGCAGGGCTTTGATACTAATGGTCTTGCCGCAATAGCCCAAGCTCTCTTAGGGTCTATCACTTTAGATGACGGCAACGGCACTACCTACAACTATTCCGACTTGTTTTCCAACAGCGTGGGCATGGACATCTCTTCAGCTTCAGCCGCCCAGGCGATTTTATCGGGAATAGACGGGCTCATTTTGGCAGTGGATACCAAACGCACGGAACTTGGCGCCATCCAAAACCGCATGGAAGCCACCATTAGCAATCAGTCCAATGTCTCAGAAAATGTCAGCGATGCCAGATCTATTATTCGGGATACTGACTGGGCCGAAGAAACCTCCACACTGACCCAGTACTCCATTATTCAGGAGGCAACGGCAGTTATCCTTACCCAGGCCAACACCAGACCTGAAATTGCCCTGCAGCTTCTTGCCGACAGCTAAGCAATAAGGTGACAGCAGTAAGACACCACCACTGCAAAGCTGTCCCTTGTGCTTTTGTTGAATTCAACAAAATTGTGCAGCTGCAGCAAGAGATCCGTCAGGGGATTAGGATTTACCGAGGTTCGTTTAACTTTGCAGCATTTACAGCGACATTCGACTTTTAGACTGTGATCTCAT
>CAYNSI010000200.1:0-3065 GCA_964399665.1 uncultured Enterobacterales bacterium
CGTGACACTCTTACTGGGAACTAACAGTACCAGTCAGGCTGTTTGACGATTAAGAAGCTCGGTGGCGGTGCGCTTTGCATAGGTATTCCCAGTGAGGAAGTAAAACTGTTTTTGCCAATGTGGTTACAGCAAAGTTGACCTATAACAAACAAGATAAAGCAAAAGGTTTCCTGACAACATTTCAGGCAAATTAGCATCGTGAGATGGATCACTGTTAGAATCGTAGGCTGTATTCTTTCTTTTGCAGGGCCCTGCATTATGCTATGCTGAACGCAGTTTGTGCAGTTATCAATGGACCTTGTGGAAGGATCGCTAAAAGTGTTGCTTATCGATGAGATTTGGTACAGCAGGTCATTTATATCCCACCTTTGCCGTATTCCTTTGTACCCTTTTGCATGGCTCTTCCGTTTAGTCTCGGCAGTAAGGCGCAGGTCATACACGAGTGATCCTAAAAAGACTAAAGCTCCTCCCATCCCGATAATTGTGGTGGGAGGATTAAGTGCCGGAGGTTCAGGAAAGACCCCCCTGTGTGCGGCCATGATAACGGAACTGAAAAAAAGAGGGTATAACCCCGGACTTTTATCGCGCGGTTATAAGGGCCGTGTCAGGGACTACCCCTATTTATTGGATGAGAGCACGCAGGCATTTCATTCAGGAGATGAGCCGCTTTTGATCTACAGGCAGTGCGGCTGCAAGGTTGTGGTAGATCCTGACAGAATTAGGGGCGCGTATTTTTTGTATGAAAATGGTGTTGACATTATAGTATGTGATGACGGACTGCAGCATTACAGGCTTGCCCGTGATGTAGAGATAGCGGTTTTGGATGGAGCAAGAATGCTGGGCAACGGACATCTGCTTCCGGCAGGACCGCTTCGTGAGGGGCAGTGGCGTCTGCAGTCAGTTGATGCTGTGGTTGTCAATGGGGTGGTGGCAAGGCCCGGTAATTATGCCATGATCATCAAGCCTGACCAGCCCAAAAGCCTGAATGGTAATGATCAGACCTTAAGTGCCGGAAGCCGGGTTGGAGTTCTTGCAGGGATTGGAAATCCCAAACGCTTCTACAAGACAGTTGAGGATTTGGGCTTTAGCATAGGAAGCATAATAAAGGCTGCAGATCATGAAAAGGTAAGCGTCAAAAGGATTGAAGCCCTGGCTGATGACATGCCGGTGCTGATGACCCGCAAAGATGCCGTAAAGTATGATGACCTGAAGATAGACAATGTGTTTGTTGTCGATATCAAAGCTTATCTTAGTACCCAGTTTTACGATCTGGTGGAAGATAAGATAAAGTCCGTAAAGGAAAGTATAGCAAGAAGAGATCCCTGCTACAGGGGGCTTGTATCAGGGGCTGCATCAAAAAAAGCAAAAAGGGAAAAAGAACAGGAAAAAGCACAGGAAGACACCAAAGAGCAGGTTAGTGCAGGCTCTGCAAACAGTACCGGGGATCTTAAGATTTTCAAAAGCATGTCAGATGGTGACGCTGCTATAGCTCCAATTGAAAGTAAGGAGCCTGAAAAGGTCAAGTCGGCACTTCTTTGGGGTCATTCTTTTAATCAGGAAAAGTCAAAGGACACTTTGACGGATGATGATAAAGCTTCTTGGTTACAGGCCCCTAAAGATGCCCAATCTGAAGAAAAGACAGCAGATAAAACAGGAAATATAGCAGCAGGCATAAGACCTTGCATAAGACCGATAAGAGGACAAGTTAGAAGGCCAGCAAGAGGGCAGGACAGAAGACTGGACAGAAGACAAGATAGAAGACCAGGTAGAAGATAAAGCAGAAGACTAGGCAGAGGATAAGATAGATAAAGACAGATGCTGCAGCATTAATTGATTATTTTAGAGTTAATGACGGGAAGTTAAACAACATCTTTTTTGCAACAGATGAAATTGACAACATCAAATATGATGGGGGGTATAGAAAGAAGAGCCTTTTTTCTTAAGGTCTCATGAATCCATATGATCCTTGCAGCAATTCCCTCGTCAAGGATCAAGGCGGTAAAGAGCATGATTTTAAAGACAGTGTTAAGGATGCAGATCTTTGGAGCTATCACAGAGGAAATCAGATCTTCAGGCAATGGGTACTTTCGTGACAAAGTGCCAGGTGATGATAAGAGCGGATTTAATTTCAAGGAGTAAGTAATAAATGTCTGATTTTGTAGTGGCAATACCTGCCCGTTATGCTTCAACCAGGTTTCCCGGCAAGGCCGTTGCACAGGTGGGAGGTGTTCCCATGATAAAAAGGGTTGTGCTTCAGGCCTTAAGATCCGGTGCCAAAAAAGTATATGCCTGTGTTGATGATGATCGTATTGCCAGGGTTTTGGATGGGACGGGAGCCTGTGTGGTGATGACGAGCACCGCAGCCAAATCAGGCACGGATCGCATCGCAGAGATGATTAAAAAAGAAGGGCTTGCAGCCGATGAGGTAGTGGTCAATGTCCAGGGAGACGAGCCTCTTATCAATCCTGATCACATCAATAAGGTAGCAGCTACTTTGCGTGAAAATGATGCTGACATGGCCACTTTGTGCTTTGAGATTGATAATGACAAGGATCTTTTCGACCCTTCATGCGTTAAGGTAGTGTGCAATAAAAAAGGGATGGCAATGTATTTTTCCCGCGCTCCGATCCCCTACGAACGCGATAATTTCATGAATGATCTGCCCTCAACCTTCAAACATTATCACCATATCGGGATTTACGCCTATAAGGCAGCTACCATCTTGAAGTTTCAACAACTGCCTCAAAGTGTCACCGAAAGGGCAGAAAATTTAGAACAGTTACGGCTTTTGGAAGAAGGTATGAGCATTGCAGTAGCAAAAGTTGCTGATCCTCCTGAAACCGGTATCGATACTCCCGAGGATTTAGAACGTATCAATAAGATCCTGGCAGCCTGGGAGGCAAAGTAGTCCCCCAAAGAATCAGTCACAGATTGTCGAGGAGAAATAACAGGCAGGCGCCTGCCATTGATGGTAGACGCCTGCCAAAATGTGTCTGAATGACGCTTGTCTTAAGGGGCGCTAGAAGGTGCTCTTAAAGAACTGTTGTCGGCTTTAGCGGTGACGT
>CAYNSI010000201.1:0-3025 GCA_964399665.1 uncultured Enterobacterales bacterium
CATCTGTGAGATCGCTGCTGACAAATAAATTGCCCATATCGTAGATGATGGTCTTGAAGAAGGAGACCGCCTTCCCAATGAAAAAGATCTCTGTGATTTGCTGCAGGTGGGCCGCTCCACCTTAAGAGAAGCGGTGCGCATGTTATCTTCCCGCAATATTCTGACAGTACGGCACGGCTCGGGGATCTATGTCAGTGATCAATTGGGCCTGTCAGATGATCCTTTGGGCTTTATCTTCGTGAAGGATAAGCTTAAGCTGGTACACGATTTGGTGGATTTTCGCCTGATGTTTGAACCCAGGATTGCCTCCATGGCTGCCATGGTGGCAGCACCAAAGGATGTTGAGCAGTTGCAAAAAGCGGAGCTTAAAGTTGAAAAGCGCATAAAGCTTAAGGAAAACCACAGCAGGGAGGATCTGAATTTCACGGCCTTATTGCCAAGATCTCAGGCAATATCATCATCCCTAAACTTGAGCCCATTCTTTTTAAGGCAATAGATCTTTTCGTGACGTTGTCAAAATCAAGGCTTGCCGAAGATACCATTGAAGAACACCGCTCCATCGTGGCTGCTATTGCTGCCCGCAATGCCGTGGAGGCCCATGATGAAATGGTAATGCATCTAATTAACAACAGGCGCTATATCCTGCGCTGCCTTAAAGAAGCAAAAGAGGGCAGAAAAGAGCAGGATCTCTCATATCAGTCAGGGATCTTCCCTTACAATTAGGCAGGAAAAGGAACAAATGACAGCTTTTTAGGAGATCACCTGTTGTTAGTGCTCATCAGAACTGTCAGGCTTTGGCCTTTTTTAGGCCCTTTTTGGTTTTGGGCACTTTCTTTTTAGCTGTCTTTTTGCCCCCGGCGCGGCCCCGCGCTGCCTCTTCTTTCATCAAAAGTGCGGTCTCAAGCTTATCAAGATAACTGTGGATAGCAGTTTGGCTTCTGAGTTTCTCCGTACCCTTTCTTACGGGGACATATTCATTTTTTTGATCAGCATCGATAATGCGGGCTTTTTGATTATCACGGCATTGAATATCGATAAGATCGCTGATGCGCTTTTTTAAGGCGGGGTCTAAAATCTGTGCTCCCACTTCGATGCGGTAGTCAAGATTTCTTGGCATCCAGTCTGCCGAGGTAATGTAAAGCTCAGGTTCATTGTTATTGCAGAAGATCATCACCCGGGGATGCTCCAGCAGGCGGTCTACTATTGAGGTAATGATGATATTCTCAGAAAGTCCAGCAATGCCCGGGCGCAGACTGCACATGCCGCGTATAATGGCGCGGATCTTGACCCCTGACTGCGATGCTTCATAAAGTTTTCTGATTAAATCAGGATCAACAAGATTGTTTGCCTTTAGGATTATGTAGGAGGGAAATCCCGCTCCTGCAGACTGAATTTCCCTGTCAATCATGGCGGTAATGCGGCGCCTGGCATTCAAGGGGGACACCAGCAAATGCCTGAATGTGGGCATGGCGTAGGGATATTCTATAAAATCAAAGACGCTTTCCACCTCACGGGCAACTTCCTCATGCTTGGTAAAAAGGGCAAAATCAGTATAGGTCTTGGCAGTTTTTTCATTAAAGTTCCCGGTGCCGATATAGGCATAGCGCACAAATTTACTGCCTTCCCTGCGGGTTATCAGACACAGCTTAGAGTGAATTTTCAGGGTTGGCAGCCCAAAAAGCACCTGAACTCCGGCATCGGTTAAGCGTGATGCCCAGTGGATATTGTTGGCCTCATCAAAACGGGCTTTTAACTCCACCACCACGGTGACCCGCTTACCATTGTTGGCAGCAACTATTAAAGAATCGATAACCCTGGAATTTGAGGCGACGCGGTAAATATTAATCTTAATTGACTGTACTTTAGGGTCATAGGAGGACTGACGCAGAAATTCAGTAAAGTACTCAAATGAATAGTAAGGATAGTACAGCAGTACATCACCTTTTGATACGGCTTCAAAGGGAGTTTTGGCAAGGTCAAAGGCCGCCGAGGGGACCAGGGGCATATTGGGATTTTCCATGTCATCACTTCCTACCGAGGGAAAAGACAGGAAATCCTTGAAATTGTGATAGCGGCTTCCGGGCATCAGGGAGTCTATCTGGGACATTTTAAGCTTTGATACCATAAACTCCACCATGCTCGAAGGCATATTCGCATCATAGGCAAAACGCACCGGCATGGCGTTTAACCGCTGCTTTAGTGCCTCAGACATATTCTCCAGAATAGATTTATCAACTGAGTCCAGCAGATCGTACTCGGCATCGCGGTTCATTTTAATGGAGTAGGCTTCGATATGGACGTATTCAAACAGCCCCTTAAAGATCTCATCAAGACCGGTGCGGATGACATCATCCAAAAACATCAGGGTAGTTTCGCCTTCATCAGAGGGCATTCTGATAAAACGAGGGATCACATCTGAGGGGATCTCAATCAGGGCATAGGAATCCTGGTCTTTTTTGGCCCCGCTCATCTTTACCACAAGATAGGTGTACTCATCCTTTAAAAAGGATATGAGATCTATCTGCTCGGTAATGATTACAGGATTAATATGTTTGAGTACATGGCGTTTAAAGTAAGATTGCACCCAAAGACGCTGATCAGAGGTAATTTCATGTTCATCCTTTAAATAAATGCGATTTTTGGCAAGATCTTTGAGCAGGGTGCGATAGACCTGATTTTGAATTTCCTGATAGTCGTTGGCAGTTTTTTGTACTGCCTTGAGGAGACTTACAGCCTCGGCCCCCTTGCCTAAATTCTTATTGATGATGGATTGTCTTTTGAGGTCAGCTACCCGAACTTTAAAAAATTCATCCTGGTTATTAGAATAAATTCCCAGAAAACGAACTCTTTCAATAAGGGGCACGGAAGGATCGCAGGCTTCCTGCAGCACGCGGCCGTTAAAAGACAGCCAGCTTAATTCCTTGGGTATAAATTCATCCATCACATACATTCCTGATAAGCGGGTTACCAAACCTGTAACAGGAAAATTATAACCTCTGAATCTTGATGTATCTTATGTTCATGC
>CAYNSI010000202.1:0-2975 GCA_964399665.1 uncultured Enterobacterales bacterium
GCATGACATTGCCTGATAACCTTATTGCAGTATAGAATCTTCAGACGCTTAATTGTAAAAGCCTTTTGAATACCTGCTTAAGAGGAATATAGTGAACTTAGCTGAAATTAAATTTTTGTGCAGTAAGGATTTAAGCCATGCAGCAAGATCGCTTTATCTTCTTTATTTAAGAGTGGCGGCTGAAAAAGGGGAGGTTTTTGCAGACCCCCTTGAAATATCATCCTTTCTTGCCAATGAATCCTCGGTTCAGAGCACACCTTCGGATCTTAAGTTTTGTCACAGTATTTTAAATGAACTGCAAGATCACGGTCTTATTGAGTATAAAGAACCTGATGAGGCTCCCTTTTGCAATCTTGCCCTGCCTTTATTTGAAGCAGAACTTGACAGTATTCCCAAGGCCCCCTTTAAGATGACATCAGACTGGAGGCCGGGGCCGGGCTTTGTGGTTGCAGCACGCCTAACAGGTCTTAGCGATACAGACTTTACTGAAGATGAACTGCAAAGCTTCATTTCCTACTGGAGGGAAAAACCTGAGCTTCGCAATCAGATCTCCTGGGAGCGCTCTTTCTGTCAAAGGCTGTTAAAAAAGCGTACGGCAGCCAAGGCAAGATCTCGTTCCAGAACCAAAAAGCTTAAAGCCCAATCCCCCGTCATCAAGGCCCGGGAGAGTCGTTTTTAATGAAAATCATCTCTAAAGATCGTACCTTGGAGCTTGATGTTCCCAAAATTATGGGCATTTTAAATGTTACCCCCGACTCTTTTTCTGACGGCGGAAGCTATATGGATCCTAATAAAGCCCTGGATCATGCGGCCATGATGATGCAGGATGGGGCGGCAGTCATTGATATCGGCGGAGAATCCACCCGACCTGGAGCCGCATCTGTAAGAGTTGATGAAGAGCTTGCAAGAGTGATCCCCACCGTTGAGAAAATTGCTGCAAATCTTGATGTTATGATCTCCGTTGATACCTCAAGTCCTGAAGTTATCAAAGAAGCCTGCAGGGCAGGAGCCCACTTTTGGAATGATGTGCGGGCCCTGTCACAAGAAGGCGCGATACAGACCGCCCTTGAACTTGATATTCCCGTATGTATTATGCATATGCAAGGAAATCCTGAAACCATGCAAAAAGAGCCCTGCTATCAGGATGTGGTATCAGAAGTTAAGGCTTTTTTAGAGGAGAAGACCTTAGTGCTGCTTAAAGAGGGCATTAAGCCTTGGAATATTATCTGGGATGTGGGTTTTGGGTTTGGAAAAAGTGTTGCAGATAATTACCTTTTGCTTGCAAAGCTTAATGACTTTACCGCCAAAGGCTTTATTGTACTTGCAGGATTATCACGTAAAAGTATGATAGGCACGGCAACCTCAAGAAATGTTCCCAAAGACAGGATCTCAGGCTCTGTTGCTGCTGCCTTGATAGCCGCGCAAAAAGGTGCCATGCTGCTTAGGGTTCATGATGTCAGGGAAACTTCTGATGCCCTGAAAATTTGGCAGAAAGTTAAGGATTGTTGCAAAGAATGCTGATTGCTGCCATTACCTCCGCTGCTGCAGCTCCTCTTTTTTGTATGATGCTGACCCTGCTGATAGGATCTTTGAAAGTTCAGGCTCTCTCAAGGCCGCTTTCTTTGATGGCAACCGGTCTTTTAATCACCCTTGCCTTCAGTCATCTTCTGCCAGAGGCTATGGAGATGGCAGGAGACGTCCATACCGCAGGGTATGCCGCTCTTACAGCAATTTTGATTCTAATAGCCTTTGAGATGTTCTTTGCAGGAAGACATGGAGGACATCAGGATAAAGACAAGAGCAAAAATGATTTTGTATCATGCGGCAGCTTTGGTCTTTTCATGGGCACAGCCCTGCATACTTTTTGTGACGGGATGTTAATAGCAAGTGCTTTTATGGTGGATGAGAGTGTCGGCATTGCAGCTGCCCTTGCCATTATGGCCCATGAAGTTCCCCAGGAATTGGGAGATTATGCCGTCTTAATAGATCTTGGATTAAGAAAAGACCAGGCCTTTGGTATTTACCTTACCGCCTTAACCTTCGCAGTAACAGGAACGGTTACTGCATACCTTATTATAAATTCTATTACATGGCTGCTTCCTATTGTCCTAAGTGCTGCGGCAGCTTCCTTTATTTATGTGGCCTTATCAGATCTGCTTCCAAGACTTAAAAGGGCCGACAGCAAGAACCTGATGTTAAAACGCTATCTTTTTATCCTGGCAGGAGCAGCTCTTGCCATTTTTATTTCTAACTTTCATGTTCACTAATCACTAAGCTATGGCATCACGCGATCGTACATTAGAAAAACTTCTTAAATTAAGGACAGACAACGAAAAAGAGGCCCTTAAGTTATGGCGTGATGGTGAAACCAGGCTTGAGCGCTTTAAATCGCAGCTTGACCAAATCAAATATTATCTTGGGGTGTATCAGGAAGAATTTAAGGAAAGAGGCAGGCAGGGGCTTACGGCACAGGCGGTGATCTCCTATCAAAATTTTGTGGCAAAACTTGAAGCGGTCATTGCAAGACAGGAGTTGGATCTTATTGCCTTAAAAGAGCAGGTCAAAAAACTTGAGGACAATTATCTTGAAAAAAGAAAAGAAAGAAGGATCATAGAAACGCTGATAGAAAAGCATCGTCTCGAGACCGAGCGCAAGGCCTTAAAAGCCGAACAAAAACTAAACGATGAGTTTGCCACCACTGCCTCATACCAAAGAGGACGCGCTAAAAAATAACCTAAGGTTAACCTCATCTTATCAGGCAAAAGTCAAATACCATACTGCCCTGCCCTAAGTTTTCCGATACTTCAAAGACAAATAATCGCCATCCTACAAAAGGGACAAAAGACAACGCCCCTCTGCGCATAGTGATTGCATGATCTTATGATTGGCAGGCAGGCAAGGACTGAACAAATGATCAAGCCCTGATGCGGAAGAACCCACAGGGATAAACGCTCAAGATCCCTCTTAACCTGACG
>CAYNSI010000203.1:0-2926 GCA_964399665.1 uncultured Enterobacterales bacterium
TTTAACTGCGATGAGGGTAGGTTCTGTAAATTTTGATTCATCGTATTAGCACTAAGTTTCATAGCCTCTGACTCCCTGGATTGACCTGCTGCTGTTTTGGCATCCTGTCTTTGGTCAGTTTGTCTGGAATTTTCCTCATACGACCTCTTTTCATTGAGGGAATTATTAAATTTTTCTACATCAGATTCAGAAGCAGAGGATTTAGGCTCTGTGCGATCTCCGGATGACCAGGATCTTTCGGATATCCCAGTTGTCATGCTTTGAATTTTAGAATCCATAACTACCTCCCTGGAAGTCCCGTCTTATTTAAGATCGGTAGCACGATTTTAAATGCTAACAAGATCTTTTTAAAGACTTTGAAAGTAAAAGAAATTAACGTTTTTAAGTTCAAATAAGACTGTAAAGTTTCAATCCTTGGGATTTGGATCTTTTGCGCAGAAAAGATATACTTGCCCTTGAATTGTCTTTAACAAACTAATTGAGAAATCACCGGGTAAAACTATGAGTCCTGAAGCCCTGCAGTTAACCTCACAGGCTTTTTACCTTATCCTGATAATTTCTATGCCCCCGATTCTGGTTGCCTCCATCGTGGGAATCTGTCTGTCGTTAATCCAGGCTGTAACCCAGCTTCAGGAGCAGACTTTATCATTCGGGGTTAAGCTTATTGCAGTATGCATTACCATGTTTGCCACTGCAGGATGGCTGGCAGCTGAACTTTTGCGCTTCGGTCAGAAAATTTTTGAAAACTTCTACTCTGTATTCTAGCAAAAGATGTTCGATTTTGTAAACTCTTTTGATCATTCTTTTATGCAGCATTTTGCGGCCTTTCTGATAGGGTCGGTGCGCATCATTGCCTTAATCCGTTTTGCGCCTGTCTTAGGTGCACAGCTTACAGGCCCCATCACTCTGCCTTTGGTTCTTGCTCTTTATATTCCGGTGCACCCTTATCTGCTCACATTAGGCGGTGAGATTAATTTTCAAACTACAGGAGATCTTTTTAACATCATTATGTTAGTCTGCAAGGAGGCAATACTAGGTTTTCTGTTAGCCTATGTCTGTGCTGCTTTGTTTTACGTCGCCATGTGCGCCGGCATTATTATTGACAACCAAAGAGGAGCCTCTCAGGCGCAGACGTCAGAGCCTTTCGGCGGTGCCGACAGCTCGCCTTTGGGAACAGCCCTTCTTCTTGCGATGATAACTCTTTTTTTTACCAGCGGCGCCTTTATGAATTTTTTGGCAATTTTTTACAGCACTTACACTTTTTGGTCACCTTTTTCTCTGACCCCGGCATTCTTTTACCCCAATATTTCGATTTTTGTGGTGCAGAATGTAGATTTTCTAATGTTGCATGCTCTGCTTATCTGTGCTCCTTTTCTCCTGGTAGCCCTGATGTGTGACATTGCCCTGGGGCTCATCAACCGTTTCTCACCGCAGCTGAATGTCTTTATTTTGTCAATGCCCATAAAAAGCGGGGTCTGCTCCTTCCTGATAATCTTTTATCTGGGCCCTTTTTTAAATCACAGCGAGGATTTATTCCTGTATTTGGAGCAGCAAATCAGCCTGCTTCGCCAGATCATCGGTGATTTTTAATCATAAGATGGCAAATAAAGGTCAGTACTGCCTGAATAAGACATAAATACTGCCCTAAGGTCAGATGCAAAAATAAATATCCTATTTGGGGATCAGGAAGTCTTGTAAACTCAATCATAAAACGCACCAGGGCATATAAAAAGGAAAAGGCAGTGGCAACTGATCCTTGATATTGAAGCCTGCCTGTATGGCTTAAGATGATAATAACAATAAGAATAAGAGGACCTTCACCTGCTGCCTCAAAAAGGGTGGAAGGGTAGCTGAAATCAGAATAGGAACCTAAAAGAGAGCCAAAATCAATGGAACTTTCCCGGCCTTTTAATTCTCCTCTTAGAAAATTGGCGATTCTGCCTAATGGAATGGTAAGCATGGCAGTAATGGCGCAGTTATCAAGCAAGGTGAATTTTAAATTTCTTCCTATGATAAGGGCACAGACAATAATTCCTAGCAGGGCACCGTGAAAGGCCATGCCTCCCTTGTGAAGGGCAGGGATATCCCGGGGATTGCCAAGATAGTATTCAAGGTTATAAAAAAGGATATAAAAAAGTCTCCCTCCAATAATAGCGGCTATGCCAAGATAGATGCAAAAATAAATGTTAATACTAAATGTCATGCCGCTTCTTACTGCATTGACAGCAAAAAGGACCAGAACACCCAAAAGGTAGATAAGACCGTATAAGGAAAAAGTGTCAAAAAGAAGCATGCACGCGCCCAAAAATATTTCCTGCTGTATGCTAACATGTTCATTAGCACTTTTATCAATGTTTCTACTGCTTACGCTTTTAACGGTGATTCTCCTAACCCCGCTAATTTGCACTGCAGCTTACTACCTTAAGAAACAGTTAAAAAATTAGCCTCTTGCAGGAAATTAGTTGGAACTTGATTTTTAGGGTAGCTGAAAAAGCCTTTAGATGGGATCGGACTGTTGTCAAGGCCCAGACAAGAACGCAATTCAGGCCCGCAGGGACTGAAACCGTTCGCAGTTGGGCACGAAATGGCAGAGATCGCAGGCCCAAAGCCCATTGACAGCAGGAAGACCACAATATGATGGGGCTAAAAGTTTAAATTTTTGGTTTCCAACCAATTTCTAGCAAGATCCGATCTTTTTTACAATAAGGTACCATTTTGCAAAAACCACTGATAGTAAAAATTGGTTCTTGTTTGGGGATCAAAATTTAAGATGATCGAGGTTCGAGGTTTGTGAGTTCAAAAGTTCAAGGTTACTGAGATTTAGAGTTCAAGGCTTATGAAATTGAAAGTTCAAACCCTGTAAGATTTTTCAAGCGTAATCGCAGAGTCTATAGTGAAAATACCGTGCTATGATGTTCCAAGACAA
>CAYNSI010000204.1:0-2877 GCA_964399665.1 uncultured Enterobacterales bacterium
GTGCCTAAGCGGACTGCTTATCGCATGCAGAATCCGGGGATCTTAAGAAAAATAAGAAAGTTATTAAGAAAAATGGGGGGGCAAAATGGCACAATAAAGCCTCCTGAAAGGAGGCAGAATGTAAGCGGCCTAATCTGGACTGACATACATGACATACAGGGTACTGTACCTGCAGCTTAACACCAGAAGAGCCTGTAATAGCACATGGCCTGATGTTATCAAAAGGAAACCTTGAACTACTCCGTGCCGGTACAAATCAGGCCGCATCCTGCGGAACAAATAGGCTCTTTGGTTTCCAGGCTCTGATCCATCCCTAAAGAGGGCATCTTCTCATTGGGAACTCCCACAGGCCGGGCGGGGATCCCTGCTACCGTAGTGTGTGCCGGCACTGCAGAAAGCACAACCGATCCTGCGCCGATTTTGGCACCTTCTCCTATGGTAATATTGCCCAGAATTTTGGCACCTGCGCCTATCATTACCCCGTCTCCCACTTTAGGATGGCGATCTCCTGTCTCCTTGCCTGTCCCTCCCAGGGTCACTCCCTGAAGTATGGAAACATTGTTCCCAACAACGGCAGTCTCACCTATGACAAGTCCTGTGGCATGATCAATGAGGATCCTCCTGCCAATTTTGGCGGCAGGATGGATATCTACGGCAAAAACCTTGGATATCACGGTTTGCAGATACCTTGCCAAATCCTTTCTGTCCTGCTGCCATAAATAATGCGCAGCTCTATAGGCCTGCAGCGACTGGGTGCCCTTAAGATACAAATAGGGAACAATAAGCTCAGGGCTTGCAGGATCTCGGGAAATTACCGCCTGATAGTCTGATACGGCAGCATCGAGGATCATAGGATCGTCTCTGTAAACCTGCAAAAAGACCTGTTCTAAAACCTCTTTTGGCATGACAGATGAGGATAAAATGGCTGCCAGTAGATGAGCCAGTCCTTCTGCAAGATTGGGTCTTAGAAACACGGTCTCATCCAAAAAATCCTTAAGCATGCTTTCTTTTTTTACTATTGAATCTGCCTCAGAGCAGATCTTTTCCCAGGCAAGAGCCACATCGGTGCTGATATTAATTACCATAAAAATTTCCTGCGTTTTTTAGCTCTTTACAAGTTTCAAGCTCTTTACAAGATCTCCTAAAGATCGGTCTTAAGATGAGACTTTTAATATCAAAATAGCGTCCTTTACCATATGAATCCTATTGTTACCCTTTAGGTTTAATCCCCTGTTTTGCCAAGGTTCCAAAGAAGCCCTGGTCCCAGCAGTTCTTGTCCTCACCACCGTAACCATTGTCCCCGATGTTAATGCTCATCTTGGTAAGATAAGAGTTCATCATCTCTATAATCGGCATCAAGATCCGCCCTGCCGTGAAACATAATGTCCTTGTAGGTGGCATCTTCATCAGGCTCCATATGCAAGGTTACATCTGCATCAGAGTATAACAGGCATACTCTTTTTTCAGCCTCCGTGGAAATGTCATGTGCCTGCTTTAAGGTGCTGTTCCCGTCTATTACGATATGGCACTGAATAAAGCTTTGCGGTCCCGCCCTTCTAGTACGCAGATCATGAACTGATCTGATTCCCGGGGTCTTAAGAAGGGCTCTTATGATAGACTCATTCTCTTTGGGATCAAAGGAGTGATCAAGCAAAGTACTTGCTGCCTTAAGACCCAGATGCAGCGATCCTCTCAGGAGAAAGACCCCGATAAGGGCTGTAAATACCCCGTCAGCCCACCAAAAACCCCTCTTGGTCAAAATCAGGGCAGCAATTACACAAAGGTTCAAAAGCAGATCTGAAAGGTAATGCAGGCGGTCGGCCCCTACAGCCTGAGATCCTGTAACAGAGCAGACAAAGCTTTGAAAAGCCACCAAGACCAAGGTAAACACAGCTGACAGCACGGAAACTGCAATGCCTAATGTTACTGCCTGTATAGGTTCAGGATTGGTGCTGCGCTCAAGACCATGGAATATTAATAAAAGTGCCGAGCCGCCTATGAAGGCTGCCTGAGTTAAGGAGGCTAAAGCCTCGGCTTTAAAATGTCCAAAGCGATGTTCCCTGTCAGGAGGGCTTAGGGCATAGCGTAAGGCCAGAAAATTTACCAGTGAGGCTCCCAAATCCAGAATCGAATCCGTAAGTGACGCTAAGATGCTTGAGGAGCCGCCTACAAGCCAGACTACCAGTTTTAAGGCAATAAGAAGTGCAGCGGTGCTTATCGAAGCAATAGCAGCTGACAGCACCAGGGTGCGGTAATTTTCTGCAATAAAAGGTTTGTTGGAAATACGGTCACGGGGTTCTTTTATGTCTGCACGCTCTTTCATAAATGATAAATGCCTCAAAGCATGGGGCCTGAAAACAGCCTTATTGTACAACAAGCAGGCCTGATGCCTGGAAAAGCTTCTATCCTGCAGCCAGCCGCCCCGGCAGGGAAGACTGAAGGATACTTTGGATTTGCAGGCTTGAGATCCTGCACAGCCTGTCAACTTATTGAGGATCTACCTGAGCAGGGCGTCAGAGGATCTGTAGTGCAGGGTTATCGCGGATTTAGGGCACGTACGGGAGGAAGGCGGCGTTACCATTGATAAAGGCTCTGCTGCCGTGGGGTGAACTGTAGATTTATCTTAGAAAGTCGAGGTTATGATTTTCATCAGGGATAATAAAAAAGAAGAGCTCTAAATCATTTTAAGGTCATGAGAATTTTAGTCACCTTAAAGAATTGAGCTCTTGTAGGATTTATGTTGAATCCAACATAAATCCCGCATTCATTTTAAAATGTAATAAGGAAAAATCATTGTATCAGATTTAAAGAAAGATTACTACACAGGGTGATTGTGGAATTTAACCCTTGATATCAAAAGGGATTTTACCAAGTATG
>CAYNSI010000205.1:0-2849 GCA_964399665.1 uncultured Enterobacterales bacterium
CATCGCCCGTTGCCCCCGCGGGGAGCAATAAGAGACTTATGGCGTAGGCTAATTTTTTCTTGCTGAATGATTTCATGATCTTCCCCTCCTACCGTCTTGCTTGTGCATGCTATAGACATTGTCTAAAAGATCTGGGGGAATCACCACTAAAAGAGCCTGATTTTTTGATCTATCCCGAGACTTTCTAATCGCAATGTTAATTCTTGTGAAGTTGATCAAAGCTTTTGCCTCAAGACAATCCGGGAAAGTGACTCAGTAAAGTCAGTTCATTTTTGTGATTTTCAGTTTCAGTAAGGCAGCTTTCCTCCCCCAACCCCAAAAATAAGCCCCCCTGAGAGGGGATAAATGGCTTAACCTTAAATACCCAGGCCTGCGCTGGTGAATTGTGTCTACTTGAAGATCCTCCATTAATACAGGCAGAATAAAGATTTAATCTTTACTGCCCTGAGGTTTAGTCACATTTGGAGTACAATGCCCCCTGTTCTATTTTGGCTGTTAGTATTTAAATTCCGGGAATAATCGTGACAAAAACCGAACTTGCGAAGCGTTATAGTATCTTTTTTATCTCAGTAGCCCTGCAGGGCTTTGCTATTGCCTTGGTAACAATAGCCGATCTGGGGCAGACTCCGATATCTTCGCCAAACTACGTGCTCTCGCTGCACACACCCCTAACATTAGGGCAGGTTACCTTTATCTTCAATACCATGCTTATTGTGCTGCAATTTATCCTCCACAAAGGCGATGAAGAAAAATCAAGGCTGCCTTTGTTACTGCAGTTTCCCATTACTTTAGTATTTGCAACGGCCATCGATCTTGGGATATTCATCCTAAAGGGGATCATGCCTCATGATCTGCCCTATGTCATAGACTTTGCCGTACTCATTGCAGCGGTCATACTTTTAGGCTTCAGCATTTCCCTTCAGGTTACCGCAAATGCCGCCTTAATCCCGGGAGAAGGTACCGTAAAGATTATCTCAAGACGCCTTAAAAAGGAGTTTGGCTATGTCAAGATTGGCTTTGATTTAAGCCTGGTGACAACAGCCGTAATCCTGTCTTTGATTTTTACGGGTTTTCAGGGAATTGACGGAGTGCGCGAGGGCACTATTATAAGCGCACTGCTGACAGGTCCTTTGGTACGCATCTTTATGCCCAAGGTCAAATTTCTTAATGCCTGGTTTGTTAAAGAAATCCCGGCAGTTGCAGCAGCTTCTGCTGCCTTATCTGATTTTAAGCTTGTCATTACTATAAGCCGTGAATACGGCTGCGGCGGCAGGATCATTGGAAAAAAGATCGCAGAAGATCTAGGAATTGCCTTTTACGATACCAATCTTATTGATATGGTCTCCAAAGAATCCGGCCTTGCTCCTGAATTTGTCAGAGAAAATGATCAGGCCATGGACAGCAGCCTTCTTTTTCAGATGATTATGCAAGATTACTTTTCAATGCCCGAACAGTCCCTGTCAAGTCAGGATGCCCTGTATGTTGCCTGCTCAAGAGTTATAAGACGTCTTGCCAAAGAACAGCCCTGCGTTATTGTAGGCAGAGGGGCTGATGCCATACTAAAGGACAATCCTTTTTGTTTTAATGTCTATCTTTATGCCTCTTTGGATAAAAAACTGCTGTTTTGCAGGGACAATTATCATCAAAATGAGGAAGAGGCCTTAAAGGCCATGCAGGTTAATGACCACCGCAGGGCCGAACATTATCTGCATTACACCGGCAAGAAGATAAATGATCCTAAAAACTATCATCTCTGTCTTGATGTAGGATCTTTAAAAACAGAGGCTGCAGCACAATTTATTGAAGGTCTGGTAAAGTTAAGATCGGTCCCTGTCGCTGCTGGTGCTTCATCATAGCGGGGCGAAATTTGGATAACAAAGGAGAACTTCTTCAAGCCTTCATAAAAGCTTGAAAAGCTCCCCGGTGAACAGAACAATAGAGCTTAATCATGGAACTATATTTTTTGCGCCATGGTCAAACCATGTGGAATGCGACAGCCAAAATTCAGGGGCAGACTGATACTCCCCTTGATGAAACCGGAAAACTGCAGGCTAAAAAAGCTGCCATTGCCCTTGAGAACACCGAATTTAAAGCCTGTTTTTCAAGTCCTTTGCAAAGAGCCTTAAATACTGCACAAATAGTCCTTGAAGGCCGGGGTCTTACCATTGAGACCGACCCGCTTTTAATGGAAATATCCTTTGGGATCTTTGAGGGTGAGAATTTTGACCTTATCAAAAATGACCCTGACCATCAGCTTTATAAATTTTTCTTCAACTCCTTTGATTATGAAGCATCAAACGGGGCAGAGAGCATCTGCCATCTGATGTACCGCAACCTGCAGTTTCTCAATAGGATGATGAGCCTTGATTTTCAATGCCAGGATAAAATTTTGGTCTGTACCCATGGGGCCTTTGTCCGCGGCCTTATTAATCTTGCATCCTGCAAAAGCATAGGGGAATTCTGGAAGACCAAAGCCCTTCCTAACTGCGGTCTTATGGTAATGGATGCTGACAGCAAGGGGTATCGGGTAATCCATGAGTTAATAGATCTTGTTGCAGGGGAGCTGCCATGACTACCCCTATCATGTCATTACTTATGAGCACAGGCCAGGAAGTATTGCTTTGATACATCTTGTGACCCCAACAGTGATTCTGTTCACGCCGCTAATTTGCTGCAGCTTACAATCCCTAACCTTACCTAAACTTACAAAATCAGACAGTGCTGTTAGTGCTATTTTTGCTATTGATTGCAATGAGGCTTAAAAAGCGAGCAGGCTTTGTGCGCTAAATTCGCTTAAGAAGATCCCGAATGCGAGGTTTGCTGTAAGATCTGATTAAAAGTAAAAGCGC
>CAYNSI010000206.1:0-2847 GCA_964399665.1 uncultured Enterobacterales bacterium
CCTAAACCGCGAGGACTGCCAGAAGATTTATGAAATGGCAGCAGATCTTCCCTAGGATTTTGGCAAAAACGCCGTAAACCCCAGCCCAATATGGGCTGAATAAGGTCTCATGTCCTAAAGCGGATGGCCGTCTGCCTGACAGCAAGCATGGCAAAAGCCTGTTCAGGAAGATCTGGTACTGCAAGTTTGTGGTTTAAACTTTCAATAAGATCTTTTGATTTCAAAAAGCTAAGATCTTCAAGATGCCCCTTAATATCCTGATATGACAGAAAATTTTGTTCTACAAGATCCCAGGGGAAAATAAAAAGTTTATCCTGCTGCACCAAAGTCCCTTTAAAGTGGCTGTATAAGGGCTTATTTTCAGGATCATCGCTTAAGGTTCCCAAAAGCGGTGTTGACTGCTCCTGTAATTGGCTGACCTCAAGATCTGCTGTGAGGAAAACCTTGATGCTGCCTGCCTTGGCCATAATAAAATTACCGGTTTTTTCATTGCTGATCCCGCAAAGAGCACAGGTATTGGGTCTGTTATGCTCCCTAATGCGCATAGATACCAAGGTTAAGATCTCAGACGGGGTTCTGCCAAGCCTTAAGCCCTCTTCAAAAAGCGTGGTGACATAGAACATGCCAAGGGCTCTTTCTAAGGGATCATCTGACTTGACCACTCCTAAGTAATAGCCGATATTATCCTCATCGACACGAAGTACATTGTAAAAGGCACCACCGGGAATTTGAGAGTCGGTAACCGATGCGTGTAAATCCAAAAACTCAGTTTCAGGAAAGCTTTGCGGTAACAAAGAAGCACAAATATGCTCAAGTTCCCGCCTTAAGGACTGATTTTTAAGGTTAAAAAGAGCCTCTTCCTTATCTTTAAGGGCATCTTCTGCCGCCTTGGCAAATTGGTTTTCAAAACTTTGGCAGCAGGAGTTAAGCTCCAGGGTTTTGATCTTAGCGCTTCCTGTCCCCAGGATCCTCTCATGAAGATTATTGATGTCACCAAGCACTGTTACAGTAAAGTTGTAAATTAAGCTTGCAGCATACACCAGGGCAATTGCAGGTATGGCTATTGAGAATAGTAAAATGGCAGCTGTCATTCGATCCATCCCTGGGGAGGCTGCTACTGCCGTTACTTCATAATCTGCAATCTGACTCGTGGCGGTTAATAAATCAGCGGGGATCTCTTTAAGATTGGAAAGATCTCTGTCATCCAAAATCTTCCTTGCAGCATTGTTAAGATAAATAACATTGCCCTGACTGCTTAAAATCAAAGGATCTTGGATTTTGCCCAGGGTATCTGCAATAAGCACCTGATTTTTTTGTGGCGCATCGTCATCAAGCCTTGCAAGTAAAGCTGCCCTGATGCCAAATTCATCTATGTCACTAAACAGCACGGCATAGGAAGTGCCGTTGACGGTAACAAGCTTTAAAACTTCACCTTCAAAATTGCCAAGAAGTACTGTAAGTCTCCCTTCTTCGGTATTGACGTGACTTAAGAGCGGATCTGTTGCAGTAAGGATCCCTGATGCTTCATGAAGGAGCATCACATCAAGAGTACTCCTGTCATCCTTGATTAGCATGGCAGTCTCTTCAAGGCGCTCTCTTAACGTATCAGTATTATCACTGCCCTTTTGAGGGATCAGGAGATTGTGATAGTCCAAACCTTCAGGCTCACTTGGGCCGTTAAGACTGAAAGTTAAAATGGTTTTAAGCTTAAAAAGCTGTTTTTCCAGGAATTCTTTGGTTTGATTTACTATTTCATCGTGATTTTTTAAAGCTTCAAGCGACTTGGAGTCAATAAAAAGAACGGCCTGAGATGCCCTGTTATCGAGGGTGCTTTTAATGTCAGCATCACGAATGGTTGTGCCAAGATAAAGACAGCACACAGCAGCTGCAACTGCTGTAAACCCCAAAGCTGTAGTAAGTTTTAATATCAGCGCTGAGCGCAGTTTTAACACGGTAAAATCCCTTGAATACCAATAAGAATAGTTAATTCTCAAAAGAAAAGGCCTTAAGATCAATACAAGACAGAATGTTTTTCCGTCAAGCTCACAGTTTTTAGGCAAGATTAAGAAAGATTCAGGGAGTTTAACGATTCTTGGGACCATCGCATGCGGTCAAAAGGTCCTTTTATACCTTAACTTAGCATATTTAAGCACGACATAAAAAATATTAAACAATAAATGGCAGGCTTGGTTGCTATCTTTTTTTATTTCAAAATAATTAATTATCGCTGTAAATATTATGCACAAATATGATATATTATATCTACTGATAATCTAAACTGTGAGCGCATATAAAATATTGAACATAAGAGGTTTTTTATGGGGCATCTATACCGGGAAAAAGCAGAGATCCCAATTCCTGCAAGAGCACATATAAATCATAACAATGCACAGGTTTCAATTTATGAGCTTGACGCAAACGGGCATCGGACCGGATCTCGTACCGTTATCGGCCTTGCTACCTCTGATACCACCATGCACCCCAATGAAAACTTCAGACTGCTCTTCCCCGACTTATGGGAGAAGTATTATGCAGAACAGCCTCCGGTTTACCAGCTGCATGTAGGATTGTATGCCGCTTTATTAGGTCTTGGACATCAGACCGGTATCTACCCTCTGCTTGATAGGCTTTTAGGTCACCCTGATGCCAATGCGGTTATGGACTTTGCTATGTACAGCATCAGTAAGCGATCCTGCAATGCTCAGTCCTTTGAAGAGACAATGCATGACAAACTCCTGTTCAGTGCTAAAACCATGACTGATTCATCTTATTGCACCTTGTTCAAAGAGCGCTTAGCCGCCCGGGAGCAGGATGCGGCATTGCGTCTTGAGTGGCTTAAAACCTGTG
>CAYNSI010000207.1:0-2819 GCA_964399665.1 uncultured Enterobacterales bacterium
TAAGGTTATTTTTTAAATTCAACAATAAGTTTTGGATCGTAAAAACGCGTAAATTAGCCGAGGTGTTCAGAATCGCCATTGGAATCGTAGGAGGTAACTTCACTTTGGTCTTTAATGCCAAAAAGTTTACAATAGGCCTTGTCTTCATAAAAGATTACACCATTACTAGAAGCCTGAGGGGCTTGAATGCAACAGTGTCATAACAAGACTGATATTTCATGAGCAGCGATAAAGCACACCAAAGAGAACTAAGCCTGGAGGGAATAGAACAGATCCGCCTTGAGAACTTTGCAGAAGGCGCTTACCTTGACTATTCCATGAATGTTATTCGTGACAGAGCTCTGCCCTCGATAACCGACGGTCTTAAGCCGGTGCAAAGACGTATAATCTATGCCATGGCAAAGCTTGGGATAGGTCCTAAGGCCAAGCATGTTAAATCAGCTCGTACCGTAGGTGAGGTTTTGGGAAAGTATCATCCCCATGGGGATTCGGCCTGCTATGAGGCCATGGTACTGATGGCCCAGCCTTTTTCTTCAAGGTATCCTACAGTAGACGGGCAGGGCAACTGGGGCGATGTTGAAGATCCCAAATCATTTGCAGCCATGCGCTATACGGAATCAAGGCTGTCTTTCTATTCTGAGGTGCTGCTTGCGGATCTTAATACAGGCTGTGTGGAATATGTCCCCAACTTCGATGGTACTACTGAAGAACCCAGAGCACTGCCTGCCAGGCTTCCCAACATACTTTTAAACGGCACTACAGGAATTGCCGTGGGAATGTCAACTGATATCCCTCCGCATAATCTTAAGGAAATTGCCGCAGCTGCAGTATACCTTTTGGATCATCCTGACGCTGTCACAGCGGATCTTATGAAATTTGTCCAGGGGCCTGATTATCCCTGCGGCGCTGAGATCATCACGCCAAGAGCTGATATTGAAAATCTCTATAAAACAGGAACGGGTACCATAAGACTAAGAGCAGTTTTTGAAGTTAACAAGGAAGGCATTGTAATAAAAGCCCTGCCATTTCAGGTATCAGTAGGACAGGTGGAAAAGCAAATTGCTGAATTGATGCTCAAAAAGAAACTGCCGTATGTCCAGGATTTAATTAATGCCTCGGATCATAACGATCCGTGCCGTCTTATCATTGTGCCGCGCTCCAACCGCGTGGACACCAATATGCTGATGAGCCACCTTTTTGCCACTACCGATCTTGAGACAACCTATAGGGTTAATCTTAATATTTTGGGGCTTGACGGCAGACCAAGGGTAAAAGGCCTTGATGAGATCCTCAAAGAGTGGCTTGCTTTCAGGGTGGCGACGGTCAAAAAGCGCCTTTCAAAGAGGCTTGATGATGTCAACAAAAGACTTCATCTTTTGGAAGGCTTGATGATTGTCTTTTTAAATGTAGATGAAGTAATCGCCGTCATTAGGGAAAGTGAAGATCCCAAGTCTGAATTAAAGAAAAGATTTCAGTTATCAGACTTGCAGGTAGATTACATCTTGGATACGCGCTTAAGGCAGCTGGCCCGTCTTGAGGAAATTAAGCTTAAGGCAGAAGCTGATAAGCTCAATGAAGAAAAGCTAAAACTTGAGTCCCTGTTAGAGTCAGAATCTAAACTTAAGACCTTTATTAAAAAGGAAATTTCAGCTGACGCTAAACTTTATGGGGATGACAGGCGCTGCCCTGTAATTGAGCGTGATGCGGCAGTTGAAATCAGTGAAGACGAAATGACCCCGAGCACTCCCATGACGGTGGTACTCTCCAAAATGGGCTGGGTAAGGGCAGCCACTGGCGCTGATGTTGATGTAAAAACCTTAGTTTACAGGGATGGGGACGGTTACAAGAGCAGTGCCAGCGGCAGATCCAATCAGGATGCTGTTTTCATAAGTGATCTGGGGCGTGCCTATACTGTTTACATCAAAGATCTTCCTTCCGCCAGATCCCAGGGGGAGCCAATTTCATCAAGAATAAATCTTGATCCTGATGAAACGGCAGAATATGTTTTAACTGGTAAACAAGGCGAGTATTTTCTGATGGCAACAGATCATGCCTATGGCTTTATCTGTGCCTATGAAGATCTGGTGACCAGAAACAAGGGCGGTAAGGCTTTGGTTACCCTTGATAAGGAAACCAAGCTTCTTAAGCCTCAAAAGATAACCGCTATTGAAAATACCCTGATTGCCGTGGTCTCAAAGCAGGGCAAGATCTTAATTTATCCTGCCTCGGAACTGCCGGTACTTGGCAGAGGCAAGGGCAATAAACTTATTAATATCCCGGGAGCCCGCCTTGATGTTGGTATTGACGGCGTGGCAGCTGTCGCTGTAGTACCGCCTGATTCTAAAATGATCCTCCACTGCGGGAAAAAGACCTTTACCATTACCAAAAAGGAAATTGCCCGCAAAATAAGTTCGCGCTCCAAGGTAGGAGCAACCCTGCCTTCAGGATATCAAAAGGTCGACAGTATTGAGGTTGCAGCTGTGCCAGATAGTGAAGACAATGAAGAAGTAGTTGATTTTTTCCTGCAGTAGCAGGGCAGATCTAAGAGGCACTGCTTTTTACGCCTCTTGCAAGAAAATAAGGTGACGGCAGAAGATACCACCACCGGCTTAATGCTGCCTCTTGGGAAGCTGTAGTCAGGGCACCTTAAGGGGGGGTATCAAGGCTCGTTTAACTTTGCAGCATTTACAGCGACATTCGACTTTTAGACTGTGATCTCATCAAATCTTACGATTTCCCTTAGACTGGTTGGGTCTTGTTTGTTATCTGCCTGTTTTTCATTGACGATTACCATACCTGCTGCCACCACTTGTTTTGAT
>CAYNSI010000208.1:0-2799 GCA_964399665.1 uncultured Enterobacterales bacterium
GCTGCAAGTAATCCTAAAGCTGTGGAACTTCCAAACCAAAACGGCGGTACCGCAAAGGCTTTTGAGATGACTTGGACCCTGCGTGAACCTGTAGATGCAGGACTTTACGAATATCTTACGGGAGGAGAACAGGTGTGAAGCACATTAAAGTATCAGCAGCTATTATCCACCATGGCGGATGTATCCTTGCAACCCAAAGAGGCTCAGGGGAGTTTAAAGATCTCTGGGAATTTCCAGGAGGCAAGATAGAACCGGGCGAGACCCCGCAAAATGCCATAATAAGGGAGATTCATGAAGAACTTGGTGTATCAGTAATCCCTGAGATGCTGATAGATACGGTAGAGCATGATTACCCTGCCTTCCACCTTACCATGCACTGCTTTCTCTCCTCCATAGAGTCAGGCAGGCCGCAGCTTTTGGAACACTCATCGTCCCGCTGGCTAAAACCTGATGAACTTGACTCAGTCAACTGGCTTCCTGCCGATCTTAATGTGATAGAAAAACTAAAAGATCTTCTTGCCAAAGGAAAAATAAGTTTATAGACTGCGTGCCATGACATCAGGCCTTCTTAACTGAGCACAAACATTCTTAAGCATCTTTTCCTGGCATCAGGGCCAGGGCTTTTTGTAACTGCTGCATCTTGTCACGCACTTGTGCTGCCTCCTCAAATTTAAGTTCAGAGGCCAACTTGTGCATTTGTTTTTCAAGCTCATTAATGCGCTTTACCAATTCTTTAGGTTCAAGACTTTTTATCTCATCCTGATGCGCCGATGACGCTAACCCTGCTCCTGCCTTTGCCGACTCCTTGGGAGCCTTAAAGACCATGGTATCTTCAATGGCAAGCTGCATTACGTCGATAACCTTCTTTTCTATGGGCCTTGGGGTCATATGATGTTCAAGGTTAAAATTCTCCTGCACCTTTCTTCTTCTTGTAGTCTCATCGATAGTAAATTTCATGGAGTCTGTTATGGTATCGGCATAAAATATTGCCCGCCCGTTGATATTGCGTGCGGCACGTCCTACGGTTTGAATCAATGAGCGTGATGAGCGTAAAAATCCTTCCTTATCTGCATCCAAAACTGCAACTAGGGATACTTCAGGAAGATCAAGTCCTTCCCTTAACAGGTTGATGCCAATCAGGGCATCAAAGGCGCCCAGCCTTAAATCCCTGATAATTTCCATGCGTTCTACAGCATCGATGTCAGAATGCAGATAGCGTACCCTAACCCCGTGTTCCTCATAATAAGATGTCAATTCTTCTGCCATCTTTTTGGTCAATGTGGTAACCAATACCCTTTCATTGCGCAAGGCTCTTTGTCTTATCTCAGACATGAGATCATCAACCTGATTTTTTACAGGTCTTACTTCAATTTCAGGATCCAAAAGCCCCGTGGGTCTTATAAGCTGCTCTACCACCCTTGAAGAGAGTTTCAGTTCGTATTCTGCAGGTGTTGCCGAGACATAGATAGTCTGCGGCTGCAATGCGGTAAATTCCTCAAATTTAAGGGGCCTGTTGTCAAAGGCAGAAGGCAGCCTGAAGCCGAAGTTTACCAGGCTTTCTTTTCTTGAATGATCGCCTTTGTACATGGCGCCTAACTGCGGCACCGTAACATGGGACTCATCAATAATCAAAAGTCCGTCATTAGGAAGATAGTCAAAAAGGCAGGGAGGAGGCTGTCCCGGGGCTCTTCCGGTAAGATAGCGGGAGTAATTTTCAATCCCGGAGCAGTAACCTAATTCATTGATCATTTCAACATCATAGGTGGTACGCTCCCTTAAGCGCTGTTCCTCAAGGAGTTTGCCTTTTTCCAAAAAGTAGCGGCACCTTTCATTAAGCTCCTGTTTAATCTCTTCTACGGCTTTGAGCAGAATTTCTCTTGGGGTCACATAGTGGGTTTTGGGGAAAATGGTAACTCTTGGCAGTTCACATTCAACCTGTCCTGTTAAGGGGTCAAATCTTAAAATCTTCTCTATCTCATCATCAAACAGCTCAAGACGCACCGCATAGCCTTCGGATTCTGCCGGATAAATATCTATTACATCACCCCTTACCCTAAAAGTTGATCGGGTAAAAAAATCATCATTGCGGCTGTACTGAAGTTGAGCAAGACGCGTTACGATATCCCGTCTTGAGATAAATTCACCCTTTGACACATGCAGCATCATCTTAAGGTAGGTTTCAGGCTCTCCTAAACCATAAATTGCCGATACCGTACAGACGATGATCACATCGCGTCTTTCCATCAGGGCCTTGGTGGCAGATAAGCGCATTTGATCGATATGCTCATTTACAGAGGCATCCTTTTCAATAAAGGTGTCCGTGGCAGGCACATAGGCTTCGGGCTGATAGTAATCGTAATAGGAAACAAAATACTCCACGGCATTATGGGGAAAGAACTCTCTCATCTCACCATAGAGTTGGGCGGCCAGGGTCTTGTTGTGGGAGAGGATCATCGTAGGACGGTTAACCCTTGCAATAACATTTGCCATGGTGAAAGTTTTTCCAGAACCTGTAACCCCAAGCAGGGTCTGAGCCTTTTCCCCCTGCAAAAAACCAGAGGTTAAAGCCTCCACGGCCTCAACCTGATCTCCTGCTGGAGCAAAGGAGCTTACAAGTTCAAAACCTTGTCTTACTGCCATCTTAAGATCCTTTGTGCTTTGAAAAATTAAAAAATCCAGTTGACATAACGTAGTTTAAAAGGGACAATAGGCACCGCTTCTTAAATGAGGCGCGATTGTAAGAATTCCTCCTTAGTTCAGTCGGTAGAACGGCGGACTGTTAATCCGTATGTCGCTGGT
>CAYNSI010000209.1:0-2726 GCA_964399665.1 uncultured Enterobacterales bacterium
TCATTGAAGTAAAGGTGGTAAAGGACCGCGAAAAAGCAGATGAGGCCTTTGAGGAGGGCAAAAGGCAGTTTTTAGATCGCAAGTACGCCGATTTGATTGAGCCTCTTACCATTGTCCCCTGCGTCATGGTAATCGTCAATGAGCCTAAAATGGATAAAAAAAGTTCACCTACTAGGATCCGAGGAGTAGTGCACTTAGAAGAGATCTCTTTAACTGAAGATGAGCTAGGCAAGCTTGAAGGGCGATGACAAAAAGATAAGAGCAGCTGCTTTGCATAAGATCTTCTGACAAGACCCTAAATAATTAGATTCAGTACCACCATTGTTAGTGCTCACCCCACGCCTTCTTCACCAAGGGGAAATTTAAGAATATGGAATTAAATAAAGTTTGTGTCGATCTTTTTTCTAAAAAACCAGAGGTTACCGTCATTTTGGAGCCTGGAAAGGCCAAGCCTCCTTTTGATGAATCCTGTAAGATTGCACCTTCTGCTGATAGAACCCTTGAAGTTTATATTGACCCAAATGATTTTAAATGGGCCCAGATTGCAGGCAGGACGGTATCTTCCTTTGGATTGTTTCAAATGCAGGTAAAAGCAGGCAGCGCTGTTAAGCTTTCCCTTTTGGATGCCTTTTATTTTATCCAGGGCCTTTATGACGGAAGACACGACATTAAGATTTGTTTTGCAGATCTTAAAGAAGATGAGACCAAGCTTTTGGATCTTTTGACACAGTATGTGATAGAAGCGCGCGAATCTGCCAATGTCGACGCTGCAACTGCATCCCCTGAAGTTTTGGCCTCAGATCTTATTAGGATGCTAAATAAAAGTTCAGAAGGTGCCACAGGAGAGTTGACCTGCAGCATGAAAAAGTACGCTGATGCAGATTTTGATTATGCAGGACTTAAGGCTGTAGGGATGGGATCTGATATTTCAAGGCAGTCCTGCATGGCAGTAATTACCTACACACCAGAAGGCATGAAGGATGCACCATTTGATGTTGCCATGGCAGGCAAAGGGGTAACCTTTGATACCGGAGGCTATGATCTCAAGCCTGCAAATTTTATGCTGTCAATGCGTACTGACAAATGCGGTGCCGTCTATCTTGCCTATGCTTTAGGCCTTGCCTTAAGACTTGGACTTCATAAAAAAACGGCACTTTTCCTTCCCATAAGCGATAATGTGGTAAGTGCTGCTGCCATGAAACCTGGGGACATTATCAAATACAAAAACGGCACTACTGTAGAAATTGTTAATACTGATGCTGAAGGAAGGCTCATTCTGGCCGATGCTCTTATTGAAGCAGCCGCCTTAAAACCTTCTGTTATCATTGATGCAGCTACTTTGACAGGTGCTGCCAAAAATGCCTTAGGGCGTGATATTACGGCTTTTTTCTGTGATGATCCTGCCTTAAGCGCGAAGATAAGTTCAACCTTTGCCGACTGCTTAGAAGATCTCTGGCAGCTGCCTCAGCGCAGCTACATGAAAAGTGCTATCAAAGGAAGGCGTGCTGATCTTAAAAATTCTGGCTCCCAAGGCTCTCCGGGGGCCAGTACCGCGGCCTTATTTTTAAAACATTTTGCAGGAAATAAAAAAGAGCATATCCATTTTGATTTAAGTTCTGCCTTTTCTCCTGAAGAGTCGCAATTTTGGGCGGCAAATCTTGCAACGGGATCTTCAATACTCTCCATTGCAAGCTACCTTACGGGAATGAAATTTTCCTAAAAGTATGGGGCGTGATATCAAAGGGGGGTGTCATGGCACGGTTTCGTAAAGTTGTAGTTTTAACGGGAGCTGGCATTTCAGCAGAGTCCGGTATTCCGGTATTCCGCTCAGAAACAGGTCTTTGGGAGCAGGAAAGAATCGAGGATGTCTGTGTTCCTGAAGCTTTGATCCGCAATCCTAAAAAAGTTCATGATTTTTACAACAAAATGAGACTTACTCTTAGGGACAAAAAGCCCAATGAGGCTCATTATGCCTTAAGCCGCCTGCAGCAAGAGGGGCAGGACCTTGGGATTGAGACCGTTATCATTACTCAGAATATTGATGATTTGCATGAAAAGGCAGGATCATCCGGGGTGCTTCATATGCACGGTTTTTTAAGAAGTGCCTGGTGCACTTCCTGTGACCGCCGTTATCCCTGGGAGGATGACACCAGTCCCGAATTAAAATGTAAATTTTGCAATCACAACAGCGTGCGTCCTGATATCGTCTTCTTTGGTGAAATGCCTTATCACATGGAGCAGATTAACGCTCATCTTATAACCTGTGATCTCTTTGCTGCCATAGGAACTTCAGGAGTGGTATATCCTGCAGCAGGTTTTGCCATGACGGCATCCTCATCAGGGGCTTTGGCTGTGGAATTTAATTTAGAGCCCTCTTATGTCAAATCATCCTTTCAAAAAGCCTGTTACGGCAAAGCGTCGGTTACTGTGCCTGCCTTTGTAGACAGGCTGCTTGGCGGGGAAGAGCCGGTTTAATAAGTGTGATTGCATTTGACCTCTTTTGCAGGGCTTTAGCATTTGCACTGCGCCCGGCCCCGCCGGATTCAAGCTTACAATAACACAAGCTGCCATCAGCTCCTGCTGCCGCTTTTTAGATTCCTGCCAGGCAAAATCCGGGGGCAAAAGCGTGACAGACTGGGTGAGCACTAACAGATGTCATATGCCGTTTCCAGTAAAACTGCAACCTATTCCCCATGGCGGTCTGACGGGCGGAGGGAAACCTGCGT
>CAYNSI010000210.1:0-2622 GCA_964399665.1 uncultured Enterobacterales bacterium
GGCATCACGGCCTCTTTGTCAGGATCTATTAAAAATTCGTCCCTATCAAGCCTGACAACAGCCCTGGACGAGTAAATCCGGTCTTCCTGCAATAATGTAGAAGAACCAGGATCGTCATATGTTAAGGCGTCGATACGATCTGCCTCAAAGCCTGCATTAATAAATTCCTGCTTTAAATAATTTGCCCGCTGCATCGCCAAAGCCTGGTTGCCTTCACTTGAATCGCGCTCATAGGCAAAGGCCACAATTGAGATATGATTTACCGCCTCATCATTGGTGACATAAAGGATTTGAGAATCCAATACTCTGCGGCTTGCAGGCTGGAGCTCCACCTCATTTTCCTTGAAGAGCAGGGCATTCATGGCCACATCGGCAAAGGAAATTGGGATCAAACCTGCAACACAGCTTTTAAATTCTTCATAGGCTTTTTGAAAACCCAAAGGAGAAAGATAGGGGACGACTATATCATAAGGAAAGCGCTTGCCGTCTATATAGGGGAACAGGATCTCCCTGCCCTGATCCAATGCTGTCAGAATCCGCCAGGAGACTGAATCACCAAAGAAGGGATTGAAGTTTGGGAAAAGATCAATGCTGCCAAGTTCAATTTCCCTTCCTCCGTGAAACCATTCAGGATATGAGGAGATCACCCTCATTAATGATCCTTGTGTAGGTTTGAAAATTGAAATAAGCTCCAGGGAAAGACGCGGGGAAGTGCCTGAGTACATGGTAAAATCAGCCCTGCCGTAGCCTTCGAGGGAAGCAGACAGCACACAGCTTACTGCAGAGCCGGTACCCGACCAGCTCGATTGGGTACTGTTAAGCGCCTGCCCGTAGCGAACCTGTCCTGCTGCAACCAGGGGCAGAAAGCACGACATCAAGGTGAGTGCAAGCTTTGTTTTCAAAACCGCCATAAATCCCTCCAATGTCCTAATCCCATTGTTCCCCCTGCAACCTGTTTTTACATTTTCTAATTATAACAGACGGTTAAGGTCCAAGCTGGAATTAAGCCTCTTAAACAATAGTGCTTAGAATTAGCAATAATCATTCCATGTCACTATTTTGAACGTAAACCTACCCACAGATCACATAAGGATATAGGCTTAAAATCATTCAGAACCTTATGTAATATCGTCTGCAAAAGACTATAAATTAAATCGATTTTAAAGCTGCTGCCAGATATTGAACATGTTAGGCTTTACCTGTACGAAGGAAACTTATACCTTAAGTTTTGCAAAATCCTTTTCTGCCCCGCCACAGGACAGGCCAAAAGTTTGGGGGATAGTTAATGCGTTTTTACAATGGCTTGATTTACAAAAAAGATTTTACCTTCCACAAGTGTGAGCTGTACACCGAAGGCAGGCTTATTTCCAGGGAAAGTTCTGACGGCAAAAGCTATGATCTTAAAGGGTTCAGGGTAATTCCGGGGCTTATTGATATTCACCTGCATGGTGCCGTAGGACATGATTTTATGGAAGGTACCAGTGAAGCTTTAAGTGCCATTGCAGCTTATGAGGCAAAAGAGGGAATTACAACCTTATGTCCTGCCACTATGACCATGCCCTATGAGGATATTTTAAAAGTATGCCGCATCATTCGTGATTTTATCCCCGATGACAACCAGGCCTCCATAGCAGGGATCAATATGGAAGGGCCTTTTTTTGCAAAGGATAAAGCAGGGGCACAAAATCCTGCCTTCTTAAAGCTGCCGGATATTAATTTTGTTTCTCAGGCCTTAAAAGAGTCCGGAAATCTTATTAAGATTGTAAATCTTGCCCCTGAACTTGACGGGGCGATAGATTTTATAAATAAGCTTAGCAGCACTTTAAGAATTTCAATTGCCCACACCTGCTGTGATTATGAAACTGCAGTAAGTGCCATAAATGCAGGCGCATGCCATATTGCCCACATTTTCAATGCCATGCCTGCTCTGATGCACCGAAACCCTGGACCGATTGCCGCTGGGGCCGACAATCAAAATTGCACCGCCGAGATCATTTTAGACGGCTGTCACATTCATCCTGCCGCGGCACGCTGTGCCTTCAGGCTGTTTGGGATCGAACGCATGATTTTAATTTCAGATTCCATGATGGCAGCAGGCCTTCCTGACGGAAATTATGAATTAGGAGGGCAGTGTGTTTCGGTAAAAGAGCGCCGCGCTTCGCTTGATTCTGGTGTCCTGGCAGGATCTGCTTCTAATCTTTTTGACTGTCTTAAACAGGCCTGCTTTAACGTGGGGATCTCCCTTGAACATGCCGTCCGTGCAGCTACCTATAATCCAGCACTTGCCATTGGAATTTTAGATAATTACGGTACCCTTGAGGCTGGAAAGACGGCATCTTTTGTTATTATCGACGATGAACTTGACATAAAAGCAGTGATCCTAAGGGGCAAATTCATCAAAAATAACCTGTAAAACAAAAGGTTTTCAACACCTGACCATGCAGGATGTGCAACAGGCGGGACTTAAACTTGTCGTCAGTATTGATCAATATTGATTATGCTGGGACGCCCGCGGGGACGTTTGGGTCCTACAAATTCTGATCGTGTCCTGGGGCGGCCGGGGGGGCTTTTGGGCTGGGCAGACTGTACATCACCTGCCTTTTTGGGGCGGCCTCTTTTGCC
>CAYNSI010000211.1:0-2617 GCA_964399665.1 uncultured Enterobacterales bacterium
AGATATCATAAACTTTAAGTTTAAGCTCCTTTAAACTACGGCTTACGATTCTAACAGTGATTAAGCTCACGATGCTAATTTGCCTGAAATTTTGTCAGGGGAGCTTTTGCAAAAGGCGACCATGATCTTTTAGGGGCATCGCCTTTAAGCTTGTTAAGATCCTCTTGAGTTAGAGAGCCTTCTAAACGGACTATCTTCTGCAACTGCTCGGGCGTTCTTTGTTTGTCCTTTGCTCATTGAACACCATAACGCAGGGGACAATGATAAGAGGCTCAATCAAATCGGCGTAGTTGCGTTCTAAAAACTGTATTTTGCCTTCCTCAAAGGCTGGATAATGTGGTTTTGCAATGAAAGTGAAACTAAATTAAAAGTTAACAAAAAGGTTAGGTTCGTAAGATACAGCAAATTAGCGGCATGAACATAATGCTTATTTTATTGAATTCAACATATTGAACAAGAATCTCTTTTGGAATCGTAAGCCGTACCTTTAAACATAAGTATAACTGTATAACAGCCCCTGACATAATTTTAACCATCCTTCCAGGGTGACAAAAAGCATGAGTTTAAAGGGCAGTGATATGGTCATAGGCGATACCATCATCATACCCATGGCAAGAAGAATATTGGAAATTATAAGATCTATGGCGATAAAGGGAAGATACAGCAAAAAGCCTATCTGGAAGGCCTTGGTAAGTTCAGAAATGACAAATGCCGGAATAACATAGACAAAGCTGTCATTTTCGACATTCTCATAGATTTCAGCAGGCCAGATCTTACGGGATGTATTGATAAGAGATCTGGTTATTCTCTCGCTGGTATTACTCTTTAAAAAGTTTTTCAGAGGTTCTGAAGCATTGTAGGCCACATCAATAATGTCCCCAGGTCCCATCTGAGTGCTTAATTCCTGCTCCTGCGCCTGTATAGCTTCATAGGTTTTAAGACCGACAGGAGCCATAACAAAAACCGAAAGGATCATGGCAAGACCCGTAAGAACCATGGTAGGAGGGGTCTGTTGAATACCCAGGGCATTTCTGATGAGAAAAGTTACCACAATAATCTTGATGTAGGAAGTAACCAGAGTCAACATAAATGGCACCAGGGCAAAAAGTGCCATTATAAGGATTAGATTGACCGGATTTAATGCTGTTTGAGTATTAGTCATTTTTTGCAAATTCAGTGATCTGCAGGCCGAAACGGTCTCCAAGATCAATAATACGTCCTCTGCCGATACGCTGAGTCCCGGCCATTATCGCAATGTTGCTTAAATCTTTATTGTTAAGTTCAATAACAGATTCTGCTGTTAGGCTTTTGATTTCGGCCAATGTAAAAGTTTTTCTGTCAAGTTCAAAGTAAAGCTCATAATTAAGATCATCAAGAGAGGTTAAATTATCTTTGTCTGCTACATCATCTGCCATGGCAGATCCTCCTTGCTGCGGAGCAACCAGGGAAAAGGGAGTTTGTAGGGTAAGCTTATTATCAGAAGCTAACGCCACAGCCCCGTAATTATTGCATTTTAAAATGACCTGATCGTTTTTGAGGAAAAACTCATCAAGGGCAATACCGTCACCTGTTTTTAAGGATTTAAGCTCCTTTAAGGTCACTACGGTTTTGCCAATGATGTACTGTACCTCGCAGTTGAGGTCAGGGTCTTTTTCTGAAGTTGTCTTGATGCTGTCAAGCTTTGACAACAAAATCGTCATGCCGTCTTCAAGTTTAAAGTGAAGACCAAGTGGGATTTTAAGATTATCCTTATGAAGATAAAAATAAATCCTGTCCTTATAGTCTTCCGGCTTAAAATCGTGAAGATAGGAGCTTACTGAAATGCTGGCGTCTAAAACATCGCCTAATTTTTTTAGAGTATCCTTAAGATAAAGCTCGTATCCTGCCAGTAAAAGATCCGGACTTAAGTTTTCAGGCTCGACGTTTTCAAAGGGGGACACCCTGCTTAAAACTGAAAAGTCAAAAATCTCAAGCGCAAATAAATTTGCAAAGGCATTTAATTCCAGGGCTATAGGTTTATCCAAAGAACTGCTAAAACCTGCGGTAACAACTTCAGCTTCCTGTAAGTGCAGTGACAACAGCTTATTTAGAAGCTGCAGTTTAGTCAGATTTTTAAATTGCATATTTGCGGCTCAACTTATGTAAGTTGTCTGTTAAATCTCTCAATGTCACCAGGATCGGAAAAGTCTTCATTGATTAAGAATCTTACGTCATGATCTTCATGCGCTTCAAGAGCCTCTACAATAGAGGATCTCATTTGCACATACCTTTTGAACTGATCATTATTACGACAATTTATCTCAACTGCAAGCATTCCTTCAAGATCTCGTCTTAAAACAATTTCAGATCCTGCAAGGGATGATATGGAAGAGTTTAGGGTTATCCTTACCTCAGAGCCTCTGGTGTGATTAGGATCGGACACTAAAATTTTGTCTACCACGGTATCAACCAGCTTCTGCAGATTTGAGGGATCTCCGGCATCAAGACCCGGGTTTACAGCCGCAGTCTGGGCGCCTCCCATGGGGGTTCCCTGCTGGGCTCCAGGCTGTCCCGACATTAATGATGAGAAGATGTTGGAAAGTTCACTGGTATTCTCCCCACTATTTTTTGAAGCTTT
>CAYNSI010000212.1:0-2554 GCA_964399665.1 uncultured Enterobacterales bacterium
AATCGGATCTTGCGAGAAATTGGTTGGATAACCAAGCCTTTCCTGAGGATTTTTTCTGTCACGTACACCAAACACAGGAAGATTAAAACAGCTGCAGGATGAAAAGCTGCGTAAGTAACCTCATCTTTTTAAAGGGATTACTCTTAGGATTTGTCGAGGAGCTCAAAAAATTTTCCGATACTTTCGGCATTATTTTTATAAATAGTGTCGGCTTTGCTTATTAGCAGGTCACATTTTGAAAAATCATCAATGGGAATTAATTCCTGCTGGGAGAAATTAAGGCGCAGCAGCCTATCTTGGCCGATGATTTTTGATAAGGTTTCGTATATGGACTGTGATTGCAAAGAGGAGATAAATTCTGTCAGAGTCCTCATTTTCCAGCCGTTTATAAGCCCCCAGTAGCGGGTGTTTTCATCAAAGCCGTTGGTAAAATGCCCCGTACCTATTGAAAGTATTACGATGTCATTAAAGGGGATCTTAAAGTGGCTTGTGGCCTCTGCCAGGGCTACCAATGAAGGGTTATTGCCCCACATACCGCCATCTGCCAGCAGCATACCGCCAAGCTGCGAGGGATCAAAATAAGTTGGTGCGGCACATGAAGCTAAAACTGCCTCGTAGATGGGAAGATTTGCCATGTCTTCATGATAGCTTTTGAAAATATGGGCAGAACTTTTTTGCAGATTGGTAGCCGGCATAAAAAGAGGAATGGCAGTGTTCCCAAGAGCAGCTCTGCCGAAGACCTGTTTTAAGATCGCCGCAAAGCGGCGTTTGTCATAGCTGCTCTTTAGGGCCTTCTCCAAAATTCTGGGGCCTGGAAAAAATTTTTTGGTAAAGATGGTTTTTCCTGCACCCTGGTACAGGGATACTAGTTTTTCCGGGGGAAACTTCAGGGCAAGACAGGCTGCAATAATTGATCCTGTTGAGGTTCCTGCAAGAAGATTTACTCTGTTGAGAAAATCATAATCTTTGGCCAGAAGTTCTATCATACGTGCGGCAAAAGCACCGCGCATCCCTCCGCCGTCTATGGATAGGATCAAAAATTTTGCCAAAGGATCCCCCTAAATTACCGCAGTTTGAGGTTACGCCCATGCGGCCTTCTACTTAAAAACAAAGCGCCAACAATTGTGCCAAATCTTATGATCATAAACAAGTTATTTTAGTTTGATCATAAAGTTGTTTTATGACTGCAGGCCTGTCCCATCCATCAAGGGCTTTCTACAAAACTTTCAGTCCAAATCAAAGCTACACTACATCTGACAAAAACTTAAAATGTCATAAGGGCTCTTCTTTGGGCTTCATCGGAGCTTGCCCGGGAGGCGGTGGCGGTGGCGGAGGAGGCAGCATTCCTCCATGCTGTGCCCTCATCCTGGCAATGAATTCTTCCCTTAAAGATTCCATTACATCCTGATAAATACGGGAACTTGGGTTTAGTAAAGCAAGCAGGGTATCATGGGCGTCACTATGGCCCAGTCTTGCAGCCTCCTGCAGCAGTCTGGCTCCCATTGCCAGGGTTTTGGGTTTTCTTATAAAGACATTGCCTGCCGTGGCATAGCCGTTTTTAAGTCCCTCAATATTTAACAGCCGCTGCAGCCAGTAGGCCCCGTCTGTATAGTTTGCTTTTTCGTAAAAACTTCTTGATACAACAGCACATTGGACGGGGTTTACAATCATGGCTTCAAAGACTTCAGGGTTGCCAAGCTGCTGAGCCTTGAAGGCGCATCTTTCAAAATGATGGGTAAGATCGTATTGCTGATAGATTAAAAAATCAGGGGATTGTTGATCCAAAAAGCTTTGGCGGTATCTTTCTATCAGGGAGTCAGAAACACTGATATCCCCGAGAGCACAGCGTTCGGCATCCTTTAGGAAGAGATCTTCTAAAGTTCCGGGTTCAAAGTGTGCCTCCTGAAGCTGCTGTGAGGTGTCTATAAGCTCGGGGTTGACATCATCCTGCAGGGAACAGGCACTTAATGTCAGCAAAGCACAAAAAACTGCAATCAGGTGCCCGTTTTGCATCTACTCTCCGGCCCGTGCTCTTAAAAGTTAAGGTTGGTCAAGGGCAGGCTGCTCTTCATCAATGAAAATATCCTCAGGATAGTCATCTTCCAAAAGGCCATCATTGGATACTGCCTCAATGGATTGATCGCCTGATTGCGATCCCTGGAGGTCAAGCACAGCTGTGTCCAAACCCACTTTGGTGATGTCACTTACTCCCGAGTAGAAGGCCGCAGGCTTAGTAAAATCTCCTGACATATCAATCAAGGTAGCCCCCTGGAACATGACAATTAAGTTTTTAATTTCAGGATCACTCCATCCCGAACGATGGAAGTGCACGTAATACCAGCGGCTTGAGTCGAAGGGATCAAGCACCATGGGAGTCCCCAAAAGAAAGCGGACCTGCTCGGCGCTCATGCCGTAGCGCAGTTGATCGACAGCCTCCTGCTCAACATAGTTGCCCTGGTCCAGATCTGCCCTGTATGCGCAGCCTTCAAGGAGTAACAGAGTTGACGCTGCCGCTGTGATGATGATTTTTCTAAACTGCATGGTCCAACCTTAA
>CAYNSI010000213.1:0-2517 GCA_964399665.1 uncultured Enterobacterales bacterium
AGAGCTGTAAAGCTTAAATCTTAAAGCAGGATTATTTGTCTCTGACGAACTTCGAACTTAAAGGTACTGGTAAAAGAACTTAAAGTCAGGGGCCTGCCGTTCTGATCAGGGGTTTTTTTATTATTCAGAATGGCTTTTTACACAGGATTTTAAGGAGATAATCAAATGGCCTATAACGAGCTTGCCAATGCCATACGCGCTTTGAGCATGGATGCAGTACAAAAAGCAAATTCAGGACACCCGGGGGCTCCGATGGGTATGGCTGACATGGCTGTTGCCCTGTGGCACGGCATTTTAAGACACAATCCCAAAAATCCCAAATGGCCCAACAGGGATCGCTTTGTGCTGTCAAACGGCCATGCCTCCATGCTGATGTATTCTCTTTTGCATTTGACAGGCTATGATTTGTCAATTGAAGACTTAAAAAAGTTCCGCCAGCTTGATTCAAAAACTCCAGGACACCCTGAGTATGGCGAAGTTCCCGGGGTTGAAACTACTACAGGCCCTTTGGGGCAGGGTATTGCTAATGCCGTAGGCATGGCTATAGCCGAAAGAATGCTCGCTGAGCAGTTTAACCGCGACGGCTTTGATATTGTTGATCATTACACCTATGCCTTTTTGGGGGATGGCTGCATGATGGAGGGGATCTCTCATGAAGCCTGCAGCCTGGCAGGAACTTTGGGTCTTGGCAAACTCATTGCCCTTTATGATTCCAATAAGATCTCAATTGACGGTGATGTCGCAGGCTGGTTTGCCGATGATACTGCCAAACGCTTTGAGGCATACGGCTGGCAGGTAATAGACGTAAAAGACGGCAATGACAGTGAGTCAATCAAACAGGCTGTTCTGCAGGCACAGCAGGATCAAAATCATCCGACCTTAATAATCTGTCATACCACCATAGGATTAGGATCTCCCAACAAGGGGGGCAAGGAATCTTCCCATGGTGCTCCTTTAGGTGATGATGAAATTGCCCTAACAAGAAAGGAGTTAGGCTGGAATTATCAGCCCTTTGAAATTCCTGAGCATATTTATAAGCAGTGGTCGGCAGTACAAAAGGGTGCTGAACTTGAAAATGCCTGGCAGAAGCTTTTTGATGCCTATCAAAGCAAATACCCTGATCTTGCCCTTGAGTTTAAGCGCCGCATGGCAGGAGAGCTTCCTGCAGATCTTGGCAAAAAAGCCCTTGAGTGGGCACTGTCACTGCAAAAGGAACCTGCCAAGCTTGCCACCCGCAAGGCAGGACAGAATGCCCTTGATTTTTTCAGTGCCTTCTTGCCTGAATTTGTAGGTGGTTCTGCAGATCTGGCACCTTCAAATCTTACTGTCAACAAGGCTTCGGTATCCATGGTGCCGCATCAGAAGTTTGGCAATTATGTTCACTGGGGAGTAAGGGAATTTGCCATGGCAGCCTGCATGAACGGCATTTTGTTGCACGGCGGCTTCAGACCCTACGGCGGCACCTTCCTGATATTCTCAGAATATGCCCGCAATGCCATCAGGATGTCAGCTCTTATGAAGATCCCCACCCTTTATGTCTTTACCCATGATTCCATAGGAGTAGGCGAGGACGGCCCCACCCATGAGCCCGTAGAGCAGACTTCGACTTTGCGCCTGATCCCTGGTCTTGATACCTGGAGGCCCTGTGATCAGGTGGAAACTGCCATGGCCTGGAAGCACATGATAGAAAGAAAGTGTGGTCCTTCAGATATAGTCTTGACTCGCCAGGGCTTAGAGCAGATGGCAAGAACAGACGATCAGGTAAAGGATATTGAAAAAGGAGGCTACATCCTGGCTGATTGCGACGGTACCCCGGATGTTATCTTGATTGCAACAGGCTCTGAAGTTGCCTTAGCCTTCCATGCTGCTCAAAAACTCAAAGATCTGGGCAAAAAAGTAAGGGTGGTTTCCATGCCCTGCTGTGAAGTCTTTGACAGACAGAGTCCTGAATACCGCACGTCAGTACTTCCTTGTGAAGTTCGAGCTCGTGTTGCCGTTGAGGCAGGATCTACAGCACTTTGGTATAAGTATGTCGGTCTTGACGGCAAAGTCGTCGGCATGGACTGCTTTGGAGCGTCAGCACCTGCTGACAAGCTCTTTGAGAAGTTCGGCTTTACGGTTGACAAGGTTGTGGCAGCAGCCCTTGAGGTTATGAAATAAAGGGGTCTTGCTAGATTTTTAGTTGGAAAACCAAAATTTAAACTTTTAGGCCCTTTGACGAAAAAATTCTTAAGGGGAATTTCTCATCAAAGGGGCACGCCCCATCATATTGTGGTCTCTCTGCTGTCAAGGGGCTTCGGGCCTGCGGCCCTTGCCACTTCGTGCCCAACTGCGAACGGTTTCAGTCCCTGCGGGCCTGAACTGCGTTCTTGTCTGGGCCCTGGACAGCAGTCCGACCCCATCTAAAGGCTTTTTCAGCTACCCTAAAAATCAAGTTCCAACTAATTTCCTGCAAGGGGCGAAAAAATCGCCGCTTAGCGGATCTTTTCACGCGCCATTCAACATGCAGGCTTTATT
>CAYNSI010000214.1:0-2515 GCA_964399665.1 uncultured Enterobacterales bacterium
GTTCCTTTTTATCCCCAGATTTATCAAGAGATCTCTATTTCTCCAACTTAAGGACCGCCTTAATACCCACATTCAGCGCTTTTACTTTAAATCAGATCTTACAGCAAACCTCGCATTCGGGATCTTCTTATGCGAATTGAGCGCATAAAGCCTGCTTGCTTTTTAAGCCTCATTGCAATCAATAGCAAAAATAGCACTGCCTAATTTTGTGATCTATGATCTCTTTAAGATCGTAAGCTGTACTAAAGGTTGTTACTGCCTTCCTTTTTGCGTATAATATCGCCGCTTGGCCCATTAGCTCAGTTGGTTAGAGCAAACGACTCATAATCGTTGGGTCCCCAGTTCAAGTCTGGGATGGGCCACCACTGTCAAGTTCCTCCTCCCATTCGGTTTCTATTACTTCTACTTCAGAATCAGCAGGATTAAACTCACATTGGTTATCAGGTGCTGCAGTAACGTATCCTGTGCCGTTGTAGACCTGGATCTGGATGCCGTCGTCATGGTTGATTAATCTTACCGAGGCTCCCTCAGTTAAAAGACAGGAATAAACATAGTCAATGATCACAGGGCCGTTTGAGGTTTCAACCGTAAGGCGAAGCCCCTGGTCAACATTATTGGCGGCCATCGAGATCCCGCCACCTGCTATGGCACCAATTCCTGCACCTATCAGGGTTCCTGCGGTATCCCGTCCGATGATTTGACCGGCAGCTGCCCCTACAACAGCTCCTATGGCAGTGTTTTTGAGAGTGTCATAGCTGCTACTGTCAATATCAATGGTCTCAACCCCGGTAATGGTGCCCTCGGTAAAATACCTCATTTGTCCTGAGGTTCCGGTTCTATTGGTGCAGCCGGAAAGGGTGAGGGCTGCTGCAGCAAAAAGTATTGCTGCCTTCTTCGTTAACAACATAAATTACTCCTGATTAATAGTTAGAGGCTCACATTAGCGGTCAACCTATGCTAACCGCCGCTTTTGCCGAAAGTCTTGAGGTTAAAGGCCATTTTTTCAAGGTTTGCAATCCTGCTGTCTGAGGATGGGTGGGTGCTTAAAAGCTCAACGGGCGCGCCTGAATTTATGCTTTGCATTTTACGCCATACCGCAGCGCCGCTGTCCACATCGTATCCTGCAAGATACATAAGCTCCAGGCCCATCTCATCAGCCTCAGTTTCATGTCTTCTTGAAAATGGCAGTAAAACTCCCACGTCAGCCAGGATACTGCCTGCCATCAGGGCGGCGCTGTCAACACCTAACAGTGAGGCAATACTCAAGGCTCCCTGTTTAATGGCAGCCTGACTTGCCTGCTCCCTAGTGTGTTCCCTCAGGGCATGGGACATCTCATGGCCTATAATGACGGCAAGCTCATCATCAGTTAATTCCAAAGTATCAATGATCCCCGTATAGACACAGATTTTGCCGCCTGCCATACACCAGGCATTTACAGTATCATCAGTAAGAACATTAACTTCCCAGTCCCAGGTTGCGCAGTCCGGTCTGAGTCTTGGCGCGGCACTGATAAGCCTGTCCGCCACAGCCCGTACTCTCATGGTCTGTTGTTCATCTACATTGAGAATGCCGCGCTCTTGAGCCTCATCAAGGACTTCTTCATAGGCTAAGGCAGCTTTGCTGTTGACAGTCTCTGAGGAGACCAGCATAAGCTGGGTTCTTTCTCCGGAAAACATTCCTGAGGTAGTCTGGGAACAGCCTGCCGTTATGATCGCAGCTGTTAATACGGCGCTTAACACTGTCTTTATCATTGCCCGACTCCTGATGAAAAACTGTGCTCGTACTACTATCACAAAGAAAAATTAGGGAATAAGTAGGAACCTTAAATAAGGGCCTTTAATACTGACAAATCAGATATTACTGTAACTATATTATAGCCCACGCTTTTTTTAACAGAAAAGTTTAAAGGATCTTAAGGCAGTGGTACTGCAATGATTAAAAAACACAGAGCCTTGTCGTAAGATAAGCCCAAGGGGTTGCCTCCTTGCGTAAATCATGGCGTATTATTTACCAAAGATCCCAATGCTTGGGAAGGTTTAAGCATAACAAAGGGGTGATTATGAAGGATTTTTTAAGTCTTGCAAAAAGCAGGTTTACCTGCCGCCAATTTGCCGCAGCTGCCCCTGCGGATGAAGATCTGATAAAGATTTTACAGGCAGCAAATGCAGCTCCAACAGCCTGCAACCTGCAGCCTTTTACTCTTTTGGCAGTGAGGGGCCAAAGCCTTGAGAGGATTCAAAACTGTGCCTGGCTCTACGGGGCGCCTCTTGCCATCGTGGTGTGTACCAATGAGAAGGAGGCCTGGCAGAGAAAGTATGACGGTCAGAATTTTGCGATAGTGGATGCTGCAATAGCTGCAACCCATATGATGCTTGAAGCAGAAGATCTGGGGCTTGGCTGCTGCTTTGTAGGGGCTATCAAAACCCACCTTTTAACCGAAGCTCTTGATATCAAGCCGCCTCTGAGGGCCCAGTTTCTTCTGGCGATAGGTTATAAGGAAGAAGGATTTAAGCC
>CAYNSI010000215.1:0-2477 GCA_964399665.1 uncultured Enterobacterales bacterium
GATGAACAAGCATGATGAAAGCATTATCTACGCGCTAAATGAACAAGGAGATCTTGTTCATGTTGACAGCGTGCCAACCGGCATTGACTGCGGCTGCAGCTGCCCTTTTTGCCGGGAGACTTTGATTGCCAAAAATTCAGGAGCCATTCAAGCCCACCACTTTGCCCATATCAGCGGTTCGAACTGCAGATACGGCTATGAGACCATATTGCATCTACTTGCCAAGGACAGAATCAAAGAGGCATTTGACAGTCTTGAGCATTTTTTCATTGAATTTTCCTACAGATCCTGCTGTCCTGAGTACAAAACCTGTAAATATTCCTTGGTGAAGGCTGGCAGAAAGTGCTTTATACCAAGCATCAGACGCTTTGATCTTAAGGAATATTATGATTCCTGCGAGCAGGAAATTGCCTATAACACCACCAGGCGACGCTCGGACCTTAAGATCTTCTCAAAAAAATTCCCCTCAAGACCTCCTGTATATATTGAGTTTTGCGTCACTCATGCCAGTGACAGGGTAAAACTGCATTCAAAAGAGCGCATTATTGAAGTAAAAATTGAAGCGTACAAGGATCTTGAATATCTGGTTGAAATGGGCTTTGCGGAAAGAAAAAAAGATGATGACGGCCCCCAAATTGCCTTCTTTGGATTTAACAGGGAAGACTACCTGCAAAGGAGCAGTCAGGAAATTTCTTTCTGGCGCCTTATTCTGTACCAGTCGGGAAAAGTATATTTGTCCCCTGAACAATGCAGTTGTACAGATGTTAAAAGAACAAAGCCTAATGCTGCAGCGGAAGTTCTGTTTAATATCTCCAATGATGAAGATTTTCGCCCTGATATACAGCAGTCCTGCCTTATTGTTTTTGAAAAACTTGGAATAACCTCATGCATTGCTTGTAAACATTGCAAAATGGTAAGAAGCAGAACTAAGACGCTGGTGCCCAAAGATCCCTTCTGCTGCCATAAAAATCAGTCGATCTCCTTGGATGAAGGCTTTAAATGCCCCAACTTTAAGCCCTGCATCAAAAATCCCTTCTTTTACGGCGATAATGTGGTAACCGTACTTTAAATATGGGGACTACCTTCTTGTTAAGAAGCCCCTTGACAGCAGAGAGCCCCTGAATAATTGGGTGTCACCCTTTGATGAGGCAATTTACCCAGGCATTTTTCGTCAAAGGCCTAAAAGATTGAATTTTTGGTTTCCAACAAATTTCTAGCAAGCTCCCAATTTTTTACTCCTGATTTAAGAAAGGCTTGATACAGGACATTACAGCATCAAAGTTATCCATAAAAACAGCATGAGAGGCGCCGGGGATAATGGCAATCTGAGAGTTAGGGATCATCTTGTAAGCATTGATGACTGTATCAAGTGGAGCATTGGGATCCAATTCCCCTGCCATAATTAATACTGGGCAATGTATGTTCGAAAAAAGCTCTTTACTTATCTTCTCACGATTGAAAAAAGCATAGTACTCATCCAAATAAGACTGCAGCTTCTCAGGCTCAGGACACAATGCTGTCTTATGGGCGATAAAATCAGGATCTAAAGCCTTAAAATCATCCAGAGTATAGGAGGGAATGGTTCTTAGACCAGGAATGATTTCACCTGCCCCTATAGCGATAATTTTCACTACTTTATCAGGGTATGAAGCCGCTATTTTATAGGCAGTATAGGCTCCATCGGAGAAGCCTAGAATCGTAACAGGCCTGTCAGTTACCTCATTAATGACAGCCATCATATCATCAGCCTTTTGAAGATAGGTAATGGGTTTAGTGCCAATACCTGAGCGCCCGTGGCCTCGAGTAGATGGTGCTATGACCTTAAAGTCATCTTTAAAAACATCAATAAAACGCCCCATTTCAAAGGTGCATCCCAAACCGCCACCGTGAAGAACAACCAGTGGTTCTCCTTCACCATAGACTTCATAGTAAATCTTGACATCATCGGCATCAACATAGCGCCCTGAAGCCTCATTATTACCATAGGGCAAGGCACCTACTACAGCATCAGGGCTCTGCCCAAAGTAGCGCACACCGATATTATCTGCAGCAAAGGTTTTAAAAACAGCAAACTGCAAAACAATTGTTAATACTCCAAAAGATATTTTGTGCCATCTCATCTCATCGACTTCTCAATCAAAAAAGGGGCTTGTAATAAATCAGCTAAATAAGGGGATTTTCAGGGGTGAGCGGGTGATTGGTAGCTATGACTGGAATTGAACCAGTGACCTCAGCATTATGAGTGCCGCGCTCTGACCGACTGAGCTACATAGCCACTCCCCGTGATGTCTCGTGAAGCAAGGTCAAGGTGGCTGGGGTACAAGGATTCGAACCTTGGAAATGGCGGAATCAGAATCCGCTGCCTTACCACTTGGCTATACCCCAACTTCTGTTAGCCCGGTGGCAGGGGTACCTGGACTCGAACCAGGGAAATGACGGGATCAAAACCCGTTGCCTTACCACTTGGCTATACCCCT
>CAYNSI010000216.1:0-2421 GCA_964399665.1 uncultured Enterobacterales bacterium
AAAGTGTGTATAGGTGAAAGCCTATCACGGGTTCGAATCCCGTCCTCTCCGCCACATTTTCAAGCCAAATTTGTCTTAAATAGCTCTCTAAATGCGGGTGTAAATTACAGTGTTGGCGAAAAATTTTATTGATTTTTAATGAGTTAGCACTAATTTGCCTATTTGTGAAGCAGTTCATACTTCAAAGAAAAATAATTCTAATATTTGTGATCTAGATCCAGCAAAGCTCTGCAGGCTTTGCCATTAAGCGTTATACCTTCTAAAGATATTGAGGGCTTACGGAGAAGTGGATCATATAAGCCCCCTTACCAGCTGTTTTGTAAAAATTTATCTTATCTTTTGAAGAATGCCCTCTGTCTATACTCGACGCCAATAGCGTAGTGCGTTCAACAATCCGATACGATGCAGGGACGAGTGGTAATTGGCATTAACAACATCAGCCATAGCATCGTAAAAAGTATCATCATGCGCGCTGCATGCTTTCACAACATCATAAGTATGTGCAGCTCCACTTGTTACAGAACCCACCGCCATCTTGGTGAACAACTCAACGTATTCTTTATAATCCTCAAACATAGAAGTCAAAAGTGCCTTTGCTTCTTCGAAAGCTCGTACTGCTTGGGGAGTTGCTGCTGCTTCACCGGAAGCTGCTTCGTCTGCGTTTGCGTCGACTTTCAAACCAATATGTCTCATAATTTCGTCGTCTTCCAATCCACCAAACTTGTACATAAGTGCTTGCAATACTTCTTTTTCTCCAAACCCGGAATTGGAATTTCTATCTATCAACGTTCTTGCGTTGTCCATAAAGTTTGCTGCTTTTCTAAGTAATCTGTTCTTGATAGCCGCAAGGCCATTGTTGTTTGGGGTTTCAGTGAGACTGTCTCCAATGCTTTGGCTTTCAAGACGATCTAAGAGTCTATCAGCATCTTTAATACCTGGAGTACCAGGAATCAACAAATGGTGAAATATAAGAGACAAGTGTGCTGGGTCCTGAATATCATGCTTGTAACTGTCTATTGCTTTTTTTATTTCGTCTGATATGAGGTTTCTTATTTTAACTTTTTCTTTTTTGTCTTCTATGGCACCCGTTCTTCGTGGTTTTACAATTTCTACGATCTCTTTCTCCTTTTGGATTAAGTATCCTTCCGGGGAGTAAACGCCTGAACCTAAACTGACGTTCGTAATATCCCTTCTGATTTGTTCCAATGCAGTATTCATGGTATCTACAGTATTCTGTAATCTCATTTGACACTGTGAAAAATTAAAGATAGGGGCAGGAAGCTCAAGACCAATCTTTTGTAACTCCTGCAGAACTACTGCAATGCGCAACCCGGTATTTTCCATCTTGTTGTCAATGTTGAAAACCTCTTCTACAACCTTTTTTACCCTGTGACCATCAGCCTGAAGTTCATCAAATTTAGCTTTACCTTCATTAGTTAAAAGATTTCTATATGCCTTAAGAAAAAGAGATGGATCAGCAACACTGGCACTGATGGCCATCTTGGTGACGTCTATCTGCTGCTTGGAATCCAGCTTGGTGGCATTGCCAAAATCAATTATGGTGGTTCCGGCATCCTTATCAAACATAATATTGCCTGCATGAAGATCCCCGTGATAAAAACCCGATTCTGCATACAGGCCCTGGGTTACCCACATATTTGACAGTTGTAGCAGCTGCTCCTGACATTGTTTATATTCATCATAAACCGCCAAAAGCTTATCCTGAAGTTTAACGAGATCCTCCTGACTCAAATCAGACCTATATACAACGTCGCCGGCCTCATTAAATATAACATTACCGTTCTCATCCTTTTGGGCAAATTCTGACTTGATGTCAAGAATTCTTTGACCTAATTGTTCTATCATACTGTCAACAGTATTCCCCGGAGCTCTTTCCAGCACCATAACATTGGGAGTTGTATCTACAAGAGGGTTAAGCAGCATACTCTTAACTTTAGTGAATCCTGCTTTTGTGTACACCTGCCCATGCTTGATATTCTCAGCCTCTTTTGTTAAGTCAAGCTCCTCAGTGATCCGCTTTAACTGTCCTGCAAAAGTCATCTCCATGCCGGGAACCTGTTTTGATGCCGCAATAAAGATCTCTTTTTCCCGCTGTGCTCTATTCTGTACATCAGGTCTTAGGATTTTTATTACACATTCTTTGGTATTGCCCTGTGCGGTGGTTATAGTGCATAAAAGCGCTTGTCCAACTGATGCAGCCCCCAGAGATTTTTTGACTGTTATATTTCTTATCTGCCCATGGGATCTCTCAACAACATCGGCAAGGTGAGCCTTAATTACCTGGTCGGAAATAGGAGTTAAATTGCTTTTCATATCCTTGAGGGCAAGCTGCAATTCAGGATCCATACCTGCAGTATTCAATCCCTGCAGGGTCTTTTGCATAATGGGACCTGCTCCTTT
>CAYNSI010000217.1:0-2412 GCA_964399665.1 uncultured Enterobacterales bacterium
TAAGTTAAAAGCACAAAGCATTGCCCGATGAAGTGACAGATTAGGAAATCTTAATGGCAGTTTTTGGCAAACTTCATAATTATTGGTGGTGGCGCCTCACTTAAATGTGCGGGTGAAGCCTTTTTCATAAGTTTTTACATAAAGTTAAAGCCCGCCTGTGCGGGTTTTTAATTGTCCATCCTGCATAGGCTTAAATTTAAGGATATTAAGATGCAGGAATTGGAATTTCCCTTTGAAACAAACTGCGGCAGTTTGGATCTTTATGAAAAGCTCTTTTTTAATGATCACAGCCTGATATTTGAATCCCGAGATCCTCTTTCCAAACAGAACCGGCAGAGTCTTATCGGAATAAATGCAGCTCTTAAGGCAGTTCAAAAAGGCCTTGATTTAAAACTTGAAGCCTTAAATAATAATGGCAGATGCCTGATAGATCTCACCTTAAGACGCTTTGGCGGCGAATTGTCCCCTGATGGTAATCTTTTAAAACTCTCATACAAAAAACACCATGAGATCTTCAATGAAGAGAAAAGATTAAAAGCCTCCCACCCTGTTGAAGTAATTTCTTTTTTGCAAAATACCCTCAAGTCACTGCCTAAACTTTTTATTGCAGGCACCATTGGATTTGACTACATCAATACCTATGAAACCATCAAAGGATTTGAAAACCTCGAAGATGACGGCAGCTGCGATTTGATCCTGATCTTTTTTGATTTGAGCCTGTGCATCGACCATTTGCAAAATAGCAAATACCTTTTGGTAGACGATTTTTCCCCTGATAATCGTTTTTTAGGCAGCCTGGTCACAACGGCATCCAACCTTATTGCAGGAATTAAAGAGTGCAACTTCAAAAGTCCTGCTCTCAAAGACAGAAACCCTGGTATTGATGATTTAAAAAGCCTGGGGCTTGCAGTAGATTGTGATGATGAGAGCTTTTCATCGAAAATAAGTGCTCTTAAAGAAAACATCAAAGACGGAGATATTTTCCAGGTAGTCCCGGCCCGTACCTTTACCATGCCGTGTAAAAACCCTCTTTTAGCCTACCGCTATTTAAGCGCTAAAAATCCTTCTCCTTATATGTTTTATATCAATTGTCCTGACCTTACCTTATTTGGGACCTCCCCGGAATTTGCCCTAAGGTACGAGGCTGACGGGCGGCGTTTGTACATAAGTCCCATTGCCGGGACCAGGCCCAGAGCATTGAATCCTGACGGCAGCATAGATGAAGCGGTAGACGCGAGGATTGAGCTTGAGCTTAGAACCAATCAAAAAGAGCTTTCAGAGCACATTATGCTGGTGGATCTTGCAAGAAATGATCTTTCACGAATTTCAAATCCGGGCACCGTTAAGGTAAGCAAACTTCTTTACATTGTTAAATATCAGCATGTCATGCATTTGGTCTCTGATGTTGCAGGTATTTTGCAGGATGATTTGGACGGGCTTCGCGCCTATCTTTCGGTCATGAATATGGGGACCCTTTCAGGGGCGCCAAAACTTAAGGCTCATGAACTTATCTATCAAGCCGAAGGGAAAAGACGCAATTTCTACGGGGGGACCATGGTAAGACTTGGCACTGACGGTTCTTTGGATTCCTGCATAGTGATCCGCTCTGCCCTAGTAAAAAACGACAGGGCAGAAGTTCAGGCAGGATGCGGCATCACGCAGTTTTCCATTGAAAAAGAAGAATGTGCCGAAACCTTATTTAAAGCACGATCAGTTTTAAGCGCCGTTTACAATGCAGAAAAAGATTTGCAGCTTAAGGACTAAGAGAGACCATCATGAACAGTGAAATAATTTTTATAGATAATTTTGATTCTTTTTCCTACAACCTTATCGACAATCTTAAAGTACTGGGCTTTAAGGTTACTGTTTTTCGCAATGACATCAAAACACAAGAGCTTAAAAACTGCATTACAACCTGTTTGAATAATGGGATAACTCCGGTTATTTTCCTGTCCCCGGGGCCTTCACATCCTAAAGATGCCAATAATCTTCTTTTGATTATTGAAAACTTTTTAGGCAAAGTGCCTTTTATGGGAGTATGCCTTGGGCATCAGGCCATAGCCTTAACTTTAGGCTCAAAAATATCCCGCGCCTTTGAGATAGTCCACGGCAGATCTTCTTTAATAAGCCATACGGGAACGGCTGCCTTTAAGGGGCTTCCCAATCCCCTTACCGTAGGACGTTATCACTCCCTGGCAGTTGATAACATTCCCCAAAATACCATCGAGCTTGCAGCAACTGCAGACGGTATCAATATGGCCTTGTATTCAAAGGAACTTAATTTCCTTTCAGTACAATTCCATCCAGAATCCATCCTTACCGCCTTCGGCCCTGCCATCCTAAAGCAGGCGGCGCAAACTGTGCTTGATGATTATGAACAGGGAAAAAGAGCCTTATGAAGAAGGCTGCTAG
>CAYNSI010000218.1:0-2390 GCA_964399665.1 uncultured Enterobacterales bacterium
CAGAGGATCAGATACCAATAAGGGGTGGCAGGTGCCATAAAGACAAAGCCCAATACTCCAAGTGCCATGATTATGACCCCTGAAGTGGTTAACAAATGGGTTCCAAACATGGCTGTCAGCTTGGAGGTAAAAGAGGTTGCAACCAGCATAACCGCGGGCAATACCGTTAAAAACAGTCCTGTCTTAATGGCGCTTATTCCCAAAATGATCTGCATGTGCATGGAGATTAACATGCCGATTGCAAAGGTTGCCACGAAGTTGAGCATTGCCGTCATCAGCGAAAGGGACATGACGCGGTTTTCAATTACCATTCTGACAGGAAACAGCGGTCTTGTGGATTTGGACTCTAAAACCAAATAGAAAATAATTACAGCAAGGGCGGCAGCGGCCGTAAGCAGGCTTAGGTAACTTAAGTTCAGCACTGACAGAGAAATTAAAAACACCGAAGCGCCCGTGAAGCACAGTGTCATTCTTACGGCAGGGAACCCTTGGGCAAACCCGGGATCTCCGTGAATTTTCAGGGACAAAAGAAAACTAAAAAAAAGCCCTGCAGCTGCTATATGGAACATGGCCGCCCAGCCCAACAGATCTACTATAAGACCTGCTGCCAAAGGCGATAATGACAGTCCTGCATACACTGCTGATATAGTAATTGCAAGGGCTGCAGCACGCTGTTGAGGTGGAGTTTTATCCACTAAAACCGCCATCCCGGTGCAGAAAAACAGGGCAAATGACAGGCCCTGGAAGGCCCGAAACAGCACCAGGCAGGCAAACGTGGGGGCAAAGGGGACTAAAAAGGTGGCAAAGGCTCCCAGCACCGTTCCCAATGAATAGATTTTTACAAAGCCGAAGCGGTTGGCAAGGGCAGTTGCCGGCAGCAGGAAGGCAGCTGCTGCAATGGTAAAGGCATTAAAAACCCAGGTAATACTTTCAGGCGCTACAGCATAGTCATCGGCCATAAAAGGGATCGCTATATTTATTGATGATCCCATAAAGGAGCTTAGAAAACTGGTAATACATACTGAGGTTACGACACTTTTTTGCATAACAAAGCCTCTTGGCAGCTTTTTCACGCCTTTTTGCAACACTATGCCTGTAGGATTGCAAGCTTACATCAGGTTAACTTAAGAGATTCTAACCTGAAAGTATCGTAGTTTAGGATACAATTAAACAAATATTGGAGGTTTTATGCGCTACCTGGTTATATCTGACATTCACGGCGATGCCGAAAAACTTACCTGTGCCCTTGAGTATTTTGAAAGGCTTTCGTGTCATTATCTGGTGATTTTAGGAGATCTGTTAAATCACGGTGCACGCAACAAGATTCCCGAAGGATATGATCCTTCAAGGGTTGTTAATATTCTCAATGACATGAAGTCGCACATCATATGCGTAAGGGGCAATTGTGACGGGGAGGTGGACACCATGTTATTCAGCTTCCCATGCAATGCTCCCTACAGTTTTATCACCGCAAGTGAGGATGGCCCAAGGATTTTTTTAACTCACGGCCATTTACACCCCTTCAAGACTTCAGATGACATTGCCAGGCTGGGTCTTAAGGCAGGAGATCTTGTGCTGTCAGGCCATACTCATGTCTCTGGGATCTTTTATCTTGATAATGGGATCATCAATATGAATCCAGGATCTGTTGCCCTGCCCAAAGGGGGAACGGAAGCAGGATTTGGTTTGGTTACGGACCGGCAAATCAGTATCTATAATCTTCAGGGCAGGCTTATCAAAAGCCACGACTTCATTTGAGGGGTTGCAAAAGAAGTTACCTTAAAGTGTTAACAAGCGCAGAAAATTGTAATTTACTCCTTTTGTGATCAGATCTTTTTTTACTATCATTGATTGCCTTTTAGTTATTTGTGGAGTGTGCAATGTTAGCATCTACTATTTCACTTGCCAAAAAGTACGATTATTTGGAAGATAAGTTCAAAAAGAGCTATGAGTGGCTTCAAAACAATGATGTCACCAAAATGGAAGACGGCCGCTATGAGATTTGTGAGGGTGCATTTGCTTTAGTGCAGCGCTACACTACCGTGCCGTTTGCAGAAGCCCGTTTTGAAGCTCATGATAAGTTCTTTGATATTCAGTATCTTGCTGAAGGTTACGAGAGCTTCGGCGTCTGCATGCGCGAAGGTTTGGAAGTCACCGAGGACAAGCTTGCCGAGTCGGATGTCATATTCTTCAAGCATCCTAAGTTCTATACTCAGGTCAACTTAAGAAAAGGTGACTTTGTAGTGGTCCCGCCTGAAGAGGCTCATCAGCCCAGGGCAGCCTACCAGGAGAAGCCTGTACCTGTGGTCAAGGTGGTAGTAAAGGTCGCTTTATAAAAGATCAGGGCGCAAAATGCGCCCATCTTAAATTCCCACAGGAACTTTAAACGT
>CAYNSI010000219.1:0-2359 GCA_964399665.1 uncultured Enterobacterales bacterium
TCATCTTTTTCAAGTTTGAGTCCTGCAAATCTGCCCTTGCCGTTTAAGAAGAGTTCTTCGAAGGTGGACAGCAGCATGGATTTGCCAAAACGGCGGGGCCTTGAGAGGAAGAAACAGCCGTCCTGCCTTGCTAAATCCGCTGCTAAATCGGTTTTGTCCACATATAACTTCTTGTGGTCAATCAGATAGGCAAAATCCTTTTTTGAAACTGGCAGACTATCTTTTAATGCCACGGCTTGATCCTCCAGCGGCAGTTTAGATAAGAGATCACCTCTTATCCTCTGATTTATCATAAGAATCCCTATTTCTCGAACTATAGGGCCGCCTTATACCAACATTTAGCAGGTTGTCTTTAGAACAATATCTTACAGCATAGCTTATGATCCGTCATCTTCTTAAGTGCAGTTATAAATCTTTTACTTTACAAATAAGTTAACGCGCTGAGCCTGTCCTTCTTTTTTAGTCTTTTGCAATCTATCGATTGTAAGAGGCGGATAACTGGGGATCACTATGTTATGGCAAAACAGCTCTGCCAGATTTTGTGAGCTTGGGTAAGGTTAGGATCGTAAGCTACAAAGATCTTAGTTGGGCTTATTTAAAGGAAAAAACGCTGATTCTTAACAAGCCCCCGAGCAAAAGCCCCGCTGCTGCGGGGCCTTTTTACCAAAATTTGAGCACTAACAGTTTACAGTGCTGTTACTAGAACATGTATTTGGCACCAACTAAGAAGACAGTCTCATCAGCAAACTCATAGACGTCATTGGTGAGAGTTTTAAACTCATCATCAGTACCGGCATCAAAGCGCACTTCAGCCTCGAGCGCAAAATTGGCATTGGGCTGCCATACTATTCCTACCGGAATGGTGAATGAATCAGCTTCACTTGGATAGGGATCACTAATATCTGTAATATCGTAATCAACGTTCATCCACTCAAAGCCTGCTATGAGGGTCACCCCGCTCTGGAAGCCGTAGGAAATTACAAACTCAGCCCCCTGAACATCATAGCTATCGCTGCTGATGCCATATCTTGTCAGATTAACCGCTTCCTTAAAATCAAAGCTTCTCATATTCCACATGGCAGCAAGATACAGGCCTTCACTGAAGTTACCCCAGGAGACACTGGCTGCATAATGGTTATACTTATCGTAAACATTGTTGCGATAATCGTCAGCAGCATTCAAAGCCTGGAATTCAGCCCCGCCATAACCTAATCGGATGGAAATAGGTCCAAACAGCACATCAGGGGTAGTATACCCTATTGATACTCCCCAGGCTCCCTTGATATCAGCACTTTCTTCACTTGCTTCTCCGCCTGAATCTTCCTTAGTAGTCCAGAAAGCACCGTCTACCAGCTGATCATCCTTGGCAGTGCCGTAGGAAGCATTAAAGTCAAAGCCCCATCCTGACCAGTTGTACATGAACATACCGTCACGGCGGTCATCATTGCCAAGCTGACCCATGCCGCCTGCTTCTTCATAAACATCGGTAACTTCCGATACGTAGTAGACTGCATCCTCAAACTTGCCAACCTTAAATGATCCGAACTGACCAAAGTCAAGGCCTACCCAGGTATAGCGGTTCTCAGTGGAGCCTGCTTCTTCTGCAGCCCATTCCTGCTCTACAAAGGCAAAGGCGGTAATGTATTGATTGATCTCAGTACTAAGATCCAGTCCGATACGGCTTGAGGCATTGAAGTTGCCGTCATTGGATTCAGTATTGGTATTAACAAAATCCTCAGATGAGAAATAAGCCATCACCCTGCCATGGATATCCATGGTGGTGCCGTCCTTATCATAGACCACGGCAGCATTTACTACTCCTGAAGCTGCTACTGCAACGGCTAAAGCTAAAAGTGATTTCTTCATTTTGAAAATATCCCACAAATGACTTTAATTTTAAAAACTAAGAAGAAGGTTTTACTCCCTTCTTTGACGGCTCATAAAGCTGCCTAAAAGTAGGCAAATGCATAACTATGAGCATAACAAGGCACTGTGGGCAACTATAATTAAATTAATTTTACTCTGCAAGCCTTGATACTGAGCGTATTTCCGCCATTTTAGTTACCTAAGGCTAACCTTGCGGTAACAGCAAAAATACTTGTATGACAAGTAACTATTGCCATAAAAACATCCTGTAGTTCAATATGAATAAGCCTCTTGAAGCAAATTAGTTGGAGCTTGATTTTAATTATGTTGAATTCATCTTAATGAAAACGATCCTTGAACCCAATTCAAGGGGATGTGGATAATAATTTATTGATATCTTAAAACTATTTCTTTTTTCAGGCATGAAGAGTCTTATCGTGCTACAGCTAAAAAAGTATTCTTCTTGTATCAGGCATCAGTCAACAATCTGTGC
>CAYNSI010000220.1:0-2331 GCA_964399665.1 uncultured Enterobacterales bacterium
GGAAACCATGACCGTATCTATCCTATTTGCTTCACTGGCGCTCCTCATTATTCTTAACGTACCAGTAGGAATTGCTCTTGGCATTTCCTCAATGCTGGCCATCATATGCAGTCAAACCTCACTAACATTGCTTTCGCTGGTGCAATCATTGGTGATTTCTTGTGACTCATTCCCGATCCTGGCGATCCCGATGTTTATTCTTGCAGGTGATCTAATGAGTGCTGGGGGAGTTTCTGCCAGGATTTTAAATGTCTGCAATGTGTTCTTTGGAAGAGTAACTGGTGGTCTTGCCATTGTAACCGTACTTGTCTGCATGTTTTTTGCCGCAGTGTCAGGTTCTGGCCCTGCTACTGTTGCTGCAATTGGGACAATGGTTATACCAACGATGCTCAAACAAGGCTACAGCAAACAATTTGTACTGGCTTTAGTTGCTACCGCAGGCTCCATCGGTGTAATTATCCCGCCATCAATTCCGATGGTAATTTTCGGCGTCGCAACCGGCACCTCAGTTACCAAGCTGTTTTTAGGAGGATTCATCCCAGGCATACTGATAGGTTTAACACTAATAGCCTATTGTTACTATCATTGCAAAAAACGTAATATCGGAGGTCATGGGGAAAAGCCAACTTTAAGGCAGGCTCTTGCTGCTGTGTATGATGCCAAATGGGCTCTAATTAATCCAATAATTATTTTAGGAGGGATTTACGCTGGGATCTTTACTCCAACAGAAGCAGCTTCTGTGGCCGCCATTTATGCCTTTGTTTGCGGTTTCTTTTGTCATCGTGAGTTGAGTGTTATCAAGTTTCTGAAAGCTGTAGCCACTTCCTGTTCCACTTCTGCAACTACCATGGTTATCCTGGGCTGCGCAACTGCTTTTACAAAGATAATCATGGTAGAACAAGTGCCTGCTATGATTACGCAGGGATTTTTCAGCATAACCTCAAGTAGTGTGGTTCTGCTTATTCTTATCAACATTCTCTTGCTCATTGTCGGCTGCATTATGGACACAACCCCGGCAATCTTAGTGCTTGCTCCGATTCTTATGCCTATCGCGCAATCCATAGGATTAGATCCTGTTCACTTTGGCATAATCATGGTAGTGAACCTTGCTATTGGTTTTTCCACTCCACCGCTTGGTATTAATTTGTTTGTGGCATCACGTATTGCAAATTCTCCCATGGAGACTATTTTAAAAGGGATTGTTCCATTCCTAATAATCATGATAGTCAACCTATTTGCAATATCCTTCATACCGTCTATCTCTATGCTGTTACCGAGTCTGTAGACTCTGATTGTGAGGTTTTTCATTAATAGAAGTATCTATAAAAACTGAAGGAGTTTTATATGAAAAAAATTCACTTTACTGCCTTGTGCGCAGCCGTTACATCTGTGGCATTGTGGTCAGTTCCAGCAAGTGCTGAGGAAACTGTGGTGTTACAGTTTGCCAATGTAGCCAATCAATCCGGAAAAGAAGCCGGGGCGCTGCTTAAGCAGCTGGTAGTGGAGAAAACCGGCGGTACTTTGGACATCAACCTATACAATGATAATTCCTATGGAGATGATCGCGTCGCAACTGAATCGGTGATTTTAGGTGAAATAGACATGGTAAATACACCAACTTCACCCATAGCTAATATGATGCCAGACTTATATTTGTACGATGCACCTTTCCTTTTTGATGACTCCGATCAAGCATTTAAATGGTTTGATAGTGAAGCAGGACAAAAAGTTAACAGCATAGTTGGTACTAAGGGCTTGAAGCTTTTGGCAGTGTGGCAGAACGGATTTCGTCACTACACAAATAGTGAGGTTCCTGTAAAACTGCCTGCTGATATCAAAAATCAGAAGCTTAGAACCATGGAAAACGAAATTCAACTTGCCATGTGGAAAAATTGGGGAGCAAACCCTACCCCCATGGCTTTTACTGAAGTTTTGTCTGCTCTTCAGCAAGGAACCATTGACGCTCAAGAGAATCCCCTGGCTTTAATTGATTCAAATCATTTTTATGAAGCCCAAAAATATATTTCACTAACAGGGCATGTCTATGGTCCACATTTTGTGATGATTAATCAGGAGAAATTTGACAGTTTATCTGAGAATCAGAAAAATGCCTTACTTGAGGCTGTTGAGGAAGCAACAAAACTGCAACGATCCCGTGCTGTAGAAATTGATAATCAACTTGTTTATAAATTCCAAGAATACGGTAATGAGGTCATTGAAATCACTTCGGAAGATAAGGAAGTGTGGAGACAGCAGGCAGTTGATGGCAAGATTTATGATCTTGTAAAAGAAAAAATGAACAATCCTGAAGTATTAGATATGGTTTTACAA
>CAYNSI010000221.1:0-2234 GCA_964399665.1 uncultured Enterobacterales bacterium
ATGGCCCAAAACAGAATTCAAGGTTAGATCAGGGGAGGCAATATTGCAAGTTAGCCTTTGTGAATTTCATATCCTAAGGAGGATTGGTGAATTGAATTTTCTATGATTTCAAAGCCTGGAAGATAAGGTCAGGAAGATGAAGGAAGGGAAAGTGTTGCTATGTTGATGACCTCACTGTTTGTTAGTGCTCACTGCAGGCAGCAGGCAGAAGAGGGGATCAAGAAAAAGGGACTACCCGGTTCTTTGCTGCCGTGCTGCCTTTTAAGAGATCAGACTTTCCACAGACCGTGGAGATTACACCATTCGTAAACAGTTTTGACCTTATCACCGTCATTTAGGATAAATTCTGCCTCAGGACTGTCAGAAGGCTTTAAATCCTTGATATAAAGTGCACCCTGTTCAGTCTCAACGGCAATAATTCCAATGCTGTGCTCGGGAGTCATGGGGTGGGCAACTTCACCGACTTTGACATTTACTTTGTTTCCTGCAACAGAATATACCGGCACGTGTTTTTCTGATGCCCCGTCGGTAGTGCCCGGGACCAAAAGGTCCATTTGGGTATTGCAGCATGATGGAGTTACCCCTGAATCCTTGGCAGTAATCAGCAGATTGTGGCAGTGTCTGCAAAAATAAAATTTAACTTGCATGTTAGTCCTCTTAACTTTACTTATTTTTATAAACTCTTTTAGGGAAGATCTTTTAATGTTTATGTCTTCCTCTTGTTCAAAGTTAGGTTTTGTTTTAACCGATTAGAATTTTACGCCTGTAATCCCGTTTAAATTGAGAGCTTTTTTCAGTTGAAAAATAAAGCTTAAAAAAGTAAGTTAAGCCTGAGTGTTGAATGTCGCGCTCCATGGTTTAAAGGCCCCTGCCGCCAATGATTCGGCCGCCCTGCGACAATGATTTGGCCGCATGCGCTTTATCCTTCTTAGACAATAATTCGGCCGCTTTTGCTTCCAGATTTTGTCCCTGCCTTCTCTGGCTTTTGATGATAACAGTCTTTTTGCCTTATTGATTGCAGATGAACTTATAGGCTATGGTCCTTTTTAGCGGTTTATCAGGTTCTGTCAGGGGATTTAAAGCTGTAAATTCTTTTAAATTGGGGGAATCAGGATAGAATTCAGGCTCTAAACACATGGCGCATTGGTTTTGATATTCTCTGCCGTCATCACGGGCGATAATTGGTTTTATTTCGTGGACATAATTGCTTGAATAAACCTGGCAGGCAGGGTAGTCACTGTAAAATTCCGTGCTTAATCTGCCATCTTCTGAGGTAAGTCTTGCAAAGGCCTTTAAAAGATCTCCTTTGATAAGATAGGGCTGATCATAGCCTTTACAACTTTGCATTTGGGGGTGCTTCATAAAGTCCTGTGCGATGGTTTTTTCTTTTCTAAAGTCAAAGGCCGCATGGTCGTTTAAATTAAGCACCTTCCCTGTTGGAATGGAGTCTTCATCAAGTTCCAAGATTTTGTCAGAGTCAAGCCAAAGTCTGTGCTGTAATACTGAGCTGTTATAGCCGTTAAGGTTAAAGTAGGCATGATTGGTGATACATACGGGGCAGGGCTTGTCACAGGTGCCCAAATATTCCATTTGAAGACTGTTATCCTCAGTTACGGTAAAGGTTACCTTAAGATTGAAGCTGCCAGGGAAGCCCTGATCCAGATCAGGCGAGTGCAGGCTTAGGATTAGGAAATTTTCACCTTCAGCGACAAATTCAAAGCGGCGCTTGTCAAAGCCTTCAAGTCCTCCATGCAGGGCATGCCTGCCTTCTTTGGCAATAACATATTCTTGATTGGCAATGTTAAAACGTCCCTGTCCGATACGATTGGCATAGCGCCCTATGGTGGCGTTAAAATAGCACGCCTGGCTGCTCCAGTCCTCTGCATTCTTAAGACCCAGAAGGATCTCCCGGGGTTTAACCTCTCCTGGAACGGGCACTTTAATGGAGGTAATGGCAGCACCCCAGTCCATGACGGTAACGGCTAAGCCCTTTTTATTTAAGATGGTTTTTAAAACAGGTTTTTGGCAGTAGCAGTCGCTCATTTATGACCTCGCAGGAAATTAAAGAAAAGAGAACCTAAAGTCCCCTTAAGTTACACTTTAAAAAAGTTTGAGGAAAAGCTTAAAGGGGATCTGATATGGTTATTGTTGTAATGTAAAGGCAGAACAAGCTGCCTTAAAGTTTACTTTTAACTGATGACCTCCATTGGCTATTTTGCTACCTTTAAATAATC
>CAYNSI010000222.1:0-2181 GCA_964399665.1 uncultured Enterobacterales bacterium
CCTCGCATTCGGGATCTTCTTATGCGAATTTAGCGCACAAAGCCTGCTTGCTTTTAAGCCTCATTGCAATCAATAGCAAAAATAGCACTGCCTGATTTTGTGATCTATGATCTCTTTAAGATCATAAGCCATATTTTAATTTACCATGGCATAGTGCCTTCAAATTCCACCAAAAGGTACTGTTAAGAAAATGACACAAATGAAGATATTGGCAGATGCTGCAATGCCTGCAGCTTTGGATACTTTTGCTCCATTCGGTTTTGTCACCCTGAAAAAGGGGCGGGACATTAAGCCTGAAGATTTAAAGGGTATTGACGTTTTGATGATCCGCTCCGTAACCAAAGTAAACTTAGAGCTTTTAGACGGTGCTGACTCTCTTAAGTTTATAGGCACAGCTACGGCAGGATTTGATCATCTTGATACTGCTGAGATCACCAAAAGGGGAATTTTATGGTCTGAGGCTCCCGGGAATAATGCTCAAAGTGTGGGAGATTACATTCTTTCAGCCATTTTGGTGTTGCAGGAGCGGTACGATCTTAATTTGCAGGATTTAAGTTTAGGCATAGTAGGTTTTGGTCATACAGGAAAGGCGGTGTTAAGGCGCCTTGGGAAATTTTTTAAGAAGGTGGTCTTACGCGATCCTCCTTTATATCGCAGCGGCTGTCCTGATGTGGGAGCATCATTGGAGGAGATTTTAAAGTGCAGCATTGTTACACTTCATGTGCCGTTGAACTTAGAAGGTGATGATCGCACATACCATCTGATAGGAAAGGATGAGCTTGATGCCCTGTACTCACACCAGGGTATTTTAATTAATGCCTCAAGAGGTGCAGTAGTTGATAATACGGCACTTTTTAAGATTTTAAGGCGCGATCCCTGCCTTGTAGCATGGCTTGATGTCTTTGAGGGGGAGCCGTCCCTGAAGATCCCTGAGCTTATCTCCTGCCTTCAGGGAGCAACTTCCCATATTGCAGGATATTCCCTGGACTCAAAATTCAAGGCTACCTACATGCTGGCTCAATCCTTATCTTCTGCTCTTAACATTCCCTATGAGAGGCCTTTTTATTGCCCTGAGCCTGAGTTAAAAAGAATTGATCTTAATATCAAGACCTTGGATTTTGATTTAATAAGGCGTCTGGTATTTAGTGTCTATGACGTAAGGCGCGATTGCGATCTTTTCAAGAGGCGTTTTAAAGACGGCCCCTCTTTTGATCTGATGCGCCAAAACTATCGGGAAAGGCGGGAGCTTGCCACTTTGCAAATAAGCGGGGTAAAGTCAGCAGAGCAAAGGGAGCTTTTGGAGGCTTTAACCTTCACTGTTGTGTGACACTTTGGCTGGCACTAACTGTTGAAGCTCATTAAAAACTGAATTTATCTTATCGCGGCCCAGTGACAGCAAAAGGTGTGATCTTTAAGGGTTAGATGGTGACCTTATGCTTGAGGCGGTAGGCGTCGGGAGTGAGCTTTTTTTCCTGTTTAAAGCATCTTGTAAAGTGGCTTTTGGAGCAGAAACTCAGCATATCGGAAATTTCGGCGATGCTGTAATCGGAATTGCGAAGCAGGTGGGCTGCAACTACTATCTTTTCCCTGCGGCAGTAACGCATCAAGGAAATTCCCTCCCTGCTTTTGAAAACATGCTGCAGATAAGATTTGCTGACATCAACATTGGCACAGATCTCTTCTAAGGTAAGTTTTTGGTTGATAAAACGCTTGATATAGTTTTTTACTGTCATGATTAATTTGTCATGAGGGTGCAGATGCTCGACTAAGTGCTCTTCCTGAGCCATTGGGGGCTGGTTTAATCTTAAAAAGTCTTTTTTCTTGCCCTGTGTTTCTTTTACCTTCCTTGCAAAGTGCAATTGTGCTGCAGTCTTGATGGCAAATACTTCCTGAGGGCTTGTAGCATCCTCAATCTCTAATATGAAGGCATCGGCAATTACATATGCTGTCTCCACCTCAAGGCCTCCTGAAATGGCAGAGCGGGCCGAAAGAGTGACATCGATGATCCCAATATTTTTCTCGCTTCTTAGGGTATCTCTTGCTAAGGTGCCGCGCCGCCCAGGATATGGGTAATCAAGGCTCTTCATTAGGTTTTCAGGCTCTCCTAAGCGAATTTGCTCAAGTACTCTGGTTTCCATAGACAGGGGATGGTGGGGCTGACCGTCGATATTAAGGGCGGTA
>CAYNSI010000223.1:0-2150 GCA_964399665.1 uncultured Enterobacterales bacterium
CGTCTTCGCCTTTGCGCGAGGTCGTGATCTTAGAAGAGCTGTCTTTAACTCAAGACCAGCTTGATAAGCTTAAAGGTGGATGTTCCTAAAGATAAGAGCCGCCTTCTAATAAGATCTGCTAACAAAATTTCAGGTAAATTAGTGGTGTGAGTTTAATCACTGTTCGAATCGTAAGATATGTAGTACTACTTTGGAATTGATGATGACTTGTGATATTAGAAGTCTGGCAGAAGGTGCCTTCCTGGCCTCCACCAAAGCTGCCCAGCTTTCAACCAGAAAGAAAAATGATCTTTTGCTAAAAATTGCCAGTGCCGTTGAAAATGCTGAGGATGAAATCTTAAGGGCCAATGACAGTGATGTTAAAAAAGCTGCAGATGCTGCGCTTCCTTCTGCCATGGTAGACCGTCTTAAATTAACCAAATCCCGCTTTGAGGACATGACAGAGGGGATCTTAAAGGTGGCCTCACTGCCTGATCCTGTTGGCAGGATCCTCGATGGTTATACGGTTGAAAGCACTCTTAGGATTGTAAAACGGGCAGTGCCTTTGGGAGTAGTGGGGGCTATCTATGAAGCCAGGCCCAATGTTACAGCCGATATTGCAGCTTTGTGCCTTAAGTCAGGCAATGCCTGTATCCTGAAAGGTGGCTCTGAGGCTGCTGCCACCAACAGGGCTATTCACAGAGTCATTCAGGAGGTTTTAAGTCTCGAGGGAGTGGATCCTAATACCGTGACCTTTGTAGACAGCACCTCACGGGATGATGTAAAGGAGCTCTTAAAGCAGGACAGCTTTATTGACGTGATTATTCCAAGAGGCGGCGAGGCTTTGCACCGCTTCTGTCAAAAGGAGTCCACCATCCCCGTTATCATCGGAGGGTTTGGAATTAGTCATATCTTTGTCGATGAAAGCGCCGACCTGATACGCTCGGTTCCCGTTATTATCAATTCCAAGGTGCAAAAACCCTCAGCCTGCAATGCCCTTGATACCCTTTTAATTCATAAGAATGCAGCTTCAAGGCTGCTTGAGCTTTTAAAGGATGAGGTGACAGAACACAAAATTGAGCTTGCAGTTCACGGGGATGATTTAATGGAGCTCGTGAACAGGTTTAATTATCCTAAAGAACTTATAAGACAAGGAGTTTCTGAGGATTTTGATACTGAATGGCTGTCACTTAAGATGAATGTTGCCATAGTATCAGGGTTGGATGAGGTGTTGCTCCATATGCGAAAGCACAGGGCAAGCCATTCTGACGCTATATTGACTGAAAATTTGGCAAATGCAGAACGCTTTACCAGCAATGTAGGCTCTGCCTGCGCCTATGTAAATGCTGCCACCAGATTTACCGACGGCGGACAATTCGGGTTGGGGGCGGAGGTTGCAATTTCCACCCAAAAGCTCCATGCAAGAGGTCCCGTGGCACTTGATGCTCTTACCACTTATGCTTATGTCCTAAAGGGGGATTATTTAAGCAGAAGCTGAAGCTTTTAATGTGTTCTTAAATAAGCTTCTTGCAGGAAATTAGTTGGAACTTGATTTTTAGGGTAGCTGAAAAAGCCTTTAGATGGGGTCGGACTGCTGTCCAGGGCCCAGACAAGAACGCAGTTCAGGCCCGCAGGGACTGAAACCGTTCGCAGTTGGGCACGAAGTGGCAAGGGCCGCAGGCCCGAAGCCCCTTGACAGCAGGGAGACCACGATATGATGGGGCGTGCCCCTTTGATGAGAAAATTCCCCTAAGAATTTTTTCGTCAAAGGGCCTAAAAGTTTGAATTTTTAGTTTCCAACTAAAATCTAGCAAGACCCTTAAATAATAAGTTCCCAAGTTGCTGTACTATCAAACCCGCTCTCAGATCGGACGGGTTGTGGACAAGATCTTAAACGGAGCTGTTGATGTCTGACAGGGATTCTTCCTTTGTCTGCCGCGCGGTCTTGTAGGGGGCGGTTGGAGCAGTCTGAGGGTGAATGCGTTAATGAGGAATTCAACGTAACCGCATGAAATGGAATTTTGAGACATCCCGGCAGGTCATATCAATATCTGACTCAAAAAAACATCAGACCAAAGCGCCTCTGGTGGTACTGGGGGCTTCGGGAGTTGAAGTTCTGATGGTTGTGCGAGTTGGTAAGACAAAGTTCGTCTCTCCATGGCATGGTGTCG
>CAYNSI010000224.1:0-2039 GCA_964399665.1 uncultured Enterobacterales bacterium
ACAGTGCATCAACGCCTATGCGCGAGGTCGTGATCTTAGAAGAGCTGTCTTTAACCGAAGACCAGCTTGACAAGCTTAAAGACCGATAACCACAAAGATAAGAGCCGACTTAAAAAGCTCTCCTGAAAAAATTTCAGGCAAATTAGCAGCATGTGTGTCTGACAAATTAATTTTGTGAAAAAACACATCCAACGCTTTTGTCTGATTGTTTTGTTGAATTCAACCAAACAATTAAAATTGATTTGTCGGGCACAGCATGCGCTTAGTCACAGTTAGCATCGTAAGCTGTATTTTGACTTCACTTTCAAAAAATAAGGAGTGAGCATGGAGGAAATGGTCGAGATCGTAGATGAAAACAACAAGGTGGTGAAGGTTGTGCCAAGAGGGGTGATGCGCAGGGAGCGTCTTCCCCACAGGGCCTCATACATTGCTGTTTGCAACAGTCAGAACCGTTTTTTAGTTGAATTAAGAACCTTAACCAAGGACTATGCCCCGGGGCTTTTTGATGCCTGCGTCGGCGGGGTGGTAAGCGCAGGAGAAGATCCAAAAATTGCAGCAAGCCGTGAGCTTTTAGAAGAGGTGGGGCTTGCAGAGTGTGACATCATGGGATCTTTTCATTATTTAGGCGAGTTTAAGATCCCCTCACCGCCATTGTTTGTATTCGGATGCCTGTTTTTTTGCAGGAGTGATGGGATCACAGTACGACAGGAGAGCGAGGTTTCAGGCATTATGTATTTGAAAAAAGAAGATCTCGATAATCTTAGGGACAACTTCGCCCCCGATTCTTATGAGGCTTTTAACGAGATCTTGAAAAGAGCATCAGACAGGGGCCTGCTATAGCCCCCCGCTTTTTCAAAGCCAGCCTTTTTTCCTGAAGAAAATATAGGTGCATCCTGCCGAAAGAGCCATCAGAGCAATGGACAGGGGATAACCGTAATGCCAGTCCAGCTCAGGCATATTTTTGAAGTTCATACCGTAAATACTTGCTATCCAGGTAGGGGGCATGAAGACTACGGCTGCCACCGAGAAGATCTTAATAATTTTATTCTGCTTGTGATTGGTATATCCCATGGAGGCTTCAAGCTGAAAGTTGATTTTGGCAGACAAAAACTGGGTATGGGGCAGAATGGATTCGATATCGTTTAATACCTCGTCAATGCTGCGATTTTGTCTGTCATCAAGGGTGGTTTCAAAGGTCTTCTTGATAAACCTAAGAGCTCTTCTGGTATCGTACAATGCCTGCAGGATTTGGCCGTTTAATTCTTCCTGGCGCACCAGTTCCTTTAAGGTATCTTCCATGTGATCTTCATCGATGATCTCATCTGCAGTATCTTCGAGGGTACTGTAGGCATCCTCGATTAAATCCGAGAGTTGATCGACCTTAAGATCTTGCAGCAGCAGCAGAACATCCAGGGCACAATTGATGTCGGCCTTGCCTTTTCTGATGTAATAGCGCAAAAGACGCACAATGGATACTTCTTCTTCTCTGAAGGATATGAGAAGATTTTTGCGCATGGTAAAAGACATGTTGACACCGCGGGTTTCATTGGCAAGTCTCTGGGGAAACAAAGACAAGATGTGAACTCCGTCAGGGCCCACCCTAAAGCGCGAGGATGATTCAATATCATCCATATCATCTTCACCGGGGACATCCTCAACCAATAATTTTTCAAGCCACTGCCTTTCTTCATCATCAGGCTGGCTTACATCAAGCCAGATCACATCTGAAGGCAGTGCTTCGCCGACACTAAGGGGCATAAGGCCCAAAGTGCCCGTGTCATCATTGAGAAGGCAGGCTGTGATCATGATTGTCCCCCGGTTAAAGGCCAATGGCCGGGTTTAAAGAAAAACAAGCTTTAAGCTTGCGGCCCTTAGGTTGCGCGCAAATTTTCCCACAAAAAAAGCGTTAAGGCAAACTAAATGTTGGGGGATCAAAATCTGCTCTTACAGGCTTTGGATGCTGCAGCGGCTGCACTTTATCCTGTAAGGTACAAACTTCAGGTGGTTAGCTGTAGTAGTACCAAAAATCTACAATCAGG
>CAYNSI010000225.1:0-2028 GCA_964399665.1 uncultured Enterobacterales bacterium
AGATCCGCTGAGTGGCACGTGAAAAAGATCTGCTGTACTTATGGCAGCACAGATCCCACAGTACACAGCTAATGATCTGGCCTCCTAGCTAAATGGGATCAGCTAACGTCTATATCGACCTGTTACGAACGCTTTGGCAGGCTAAAATTGACTGGGGGTCTTTTCCTGTCCTATTTAAAGGGTCTTGTGTACGATATCAAAGCCGCCTTTGCCGTCTGGTGTAAATGTCAGGGTATCGGTGATCCCTTCAGGATAATCTTCTTCATGATGGGATACAAAAAGCACAGAGGTATCACCTTGTCTTATGATGGTTGAGACAAAGGCTTTAACCTGAGATCTGGCAGCAGCATCAAGACCCTGCAGGGGCTCATCTAAAATAAGCAGCGGGGGATTTTTAACCATGGCTCTTACAATCAGTGCCAGGCGCTGCTGTCCAAAAGACAGGGCCTTAAAGGATTTTTGTGCCACATGGTCAAGTTCTATAAGCTTAAGCCATTGTTTAGCAGCGCTAAGCTCTTCATCGCCGGGGGTACTGTAAAGACCTATGGAATCGTAGAATCCTGATAAAATTACCTCGATAAGAGGGGATGAGACCCGGTAATCAAGATGCAAAGCCGAGCTTACACAGCCGAAGTACTGCTTGATATCCCAGATGGATTCGCCGCTGCCCCTTTTCATGCCGAAGACAGTTACATCATTGGTATAGACTAGAGGATTGTCTCCTGTAATAAGTGACAGCAGGGTGGATTTTCCGGCGCCGTTGGGCCCTGTGATAAGGTAATGCTGCCCCTTCCTTAAGGTAAAGTTAAAGTTTTTAAATACCGGTCTGTCGTAGGTGATGTTAATGTTTTTAAGGCTTACGAGGACCTCTCCTGCAACTTTTTTGGACGCGAATTTTTCCGGGGCCTTTGGAAGTTCTGCTGCCGCAGTTGTCGTTGAATTTAAGATGGCAGCTATTTTAAGCTCCTGTGTCCTGTCAAAGGCTGTTACCTCTTTGAGTTTAAGATCCTCAACAAGTCCTATGCAGGTGGTGTCTTCGGGGATTTCATCTCTGCGGTTTACCACGAGGATCATAGGGGTTGTGAAGTTTTTGTGAATGTAATGGATTATTTGTAAAAGAGTTTTTCTCGTGGCAGAATCCAAAGAATCAAAAGGGGCATCCAGAATTAACAGCCCGGGGTTTTCATTTAAGGCTTTGGCGATTAAGACTTTGCGTCCTTCTCCTCCTGACAATGTTCTTATGGGACGGGTCATGAGACTTTCAAGTTCAAAGGTTTCAATGATCCTTTGAGTAAAAGGACCGGCATCAATAAGATCCGAGGGGGTAATGCCAAGTTCTTCCTTTGAGGATGCCGTATCGGTATTTCTTAAATTAAAGTCATCTTCAAAAAGCTTTTGTTGGTCTTCAAAGGATACCAGGGCAGTTTTAAGTTCCCTTGGGGCCGTGCCGCCTATAAGGGGAAATTTTCCTGCCGCGGCCCCTGCAATGGTGCTCTTGCCGCAACCGTTGCGTCCTGTTAAGACACAAAGATCATGTTCCCTTAAAGCAAGACTACCGATTTCAGCCGTGCCGTTTTTTAGTTGATAAACAGCGTTGTTAAATAAAAGTGTCCCCGTCATAACAACCTCAAAAATAATCCTGTTATTTTAGTGCCTAACAGCAGTCTTTTCTTGAATTCAAATTACTTACGATCCTTGCCTTACCATAGCTTATAAAATCAGGCAGTTCTATTTTTGCCATGACAATTAGGTGTCATCCGTTTTAATTTTAAGCCTCTTGCAATAAATTGCAGGAGACTTAAAAAAAGCAAAGACAGGATCTGTGCGTTAACTTATTGTTAAAAAAAGATTTCTAAATTCACTTAAGAAGATGACGGAACATAAGCTATGCTGTAAGATATAGTTCTAAAGACAACCTGCTGAATGTTGGCAATCAGGTGGCCTATAGTATGTAAAATGGGGATTTTTTTGTTTGACCATTGTGCCCTGCGTCATGGTGATCGTCAAAGAGCCGCACAGGGATGAACA
>CAYNSI010000226.1:0-2008 GCA_964399665.1 uncultured Enterobacterales bacterium
TTTGTTCTTGCTGCCCTTAGGGCGCCCGGGGCTGCGCTTAGGCGGTTTTCCTTCAAGTGCTTCTCTTGCTTCCCGCTCTAAGGTGGCTTTGTTCTTGCTGCCTTTGGGTCTTCCTTTTTTGCGTGGTACAGCCTTTTCTGCTTTTTCTGCTTGCAGATCCTCAGGAGCGATGTATCCTGGCATGGTCCTTTTGGGGGATAACAGACCTCCGTCTGCAATGATATTAAGTTCACGGGCAAAACCGTCTAAACATTTGGGCGTAAAGTGAAACTGCCCTAAAAATTGGGTGACCCTGCCGCTTAAATCATACACAGGATGATATTGATCATTGTGATGACGACAGATCCTGATGCGGTTGAGCTTTTTGATGATTTTTTTGGTGTCAAGACCGAGGCTTTTGCACCCAAGCTCAGCCTCTGCCTTGATAGTACCAGCAATGAAAGCAGCTGCAAACCGCGCCTGCAGTACCGTATCCGAATCCACGCTGATGATACCGCTTCCAAGCTGAGACTTCAGTGAAGAATAAACCTTTTCTAAGACAACATATCTTGAATACAGAGCACTCATCTTATCGGCACTCATGTCACGTGATGAGGCAATGGCGCTGAATCCTATCTCATCAACAGCATTCTGGCAATTGCGGTAATTAATGAGCACCTGTGCTTGTCCTTCAGCTGTCGTATCAATGCTAAGGAAACGTTTAAACTCTGGTTTGACAACAATATCAGCCCTTCCCAAATTAAGATCCTGCCTGAGCCGGTCGGCTTCATTGTGGATCTTATTGATTAAATGCACCCTGCGCTCTGCTGCTTTGAGGCAATCGAAGAACAAACCAATACAGCTTGCTTTGGGGCTGTTACTGAATATCCTGGCATGATCAGTGATCCCAAACAGTCCTCCTGAGCTGTCAGAAAGCACATAAGACATCTTCATTCTGATCTCAGAAGAATGCCGCTTAAGCATAAACCTGCAGCCTTCGGAGTCGTTTTTGAGTTTGACTACGTACTCAAGACCAAGTTTTTCTATAAGCTCAAGGACGGACAATGAAGCCAAGCGACTGTCTATAATCACCCCCTGTGTTTTGATGTTGGAGGCAGCCAAAAAATTAATGATCTGATAAAAGGCTTTGGCATCTGGCATACTATCGTTGTTGACAAACCAGGTAACGGGTCTGCCGTCAGGATCACTAACTGCCAGGATGTAACTTATGCTATTGACGTTTTTGCCTGACTTGGCATGGAGGGGATCTTCAGGAGCACTTTGCTTTATCGTACCGTTACTGTTTGTACCGTCAATGCACAACCAGACGGTGTCGATTCCCTTTTTTGCGCAAAGATCCTGCCACTGACGCTTAAAGTTATCAATCTTATCCTGAGAAATCTCCTTGCCGAACAGACGACTTTCTGGGTACAGACTGCCGCTGAAGAGCATCATATCGGCCATGGCCCCTTCATACGAAGAGGCAGCTTTATGGTCTTCTGCAATGGTGTACATGGCAAAGTCCATCATGGCATTAGCATGTTCTGGTCCAAAGCAGGAGCACACAGCCGAATAAAGACCGGTTTTGATCCCAATCCCAAGGGTCATGGCATAAAGACCTGCATGAACCTCATTTGGCAGTAGCTTGTGATCTCCACACAGTTTGCTCCAGATATCCGGGTAGTAATGCTTAAAGTTCTTATTAGGGTGCATCGTATTTTGAGTGACTGCCCTGCCGATAATGGTTCTTCTGCGTCTTCCGGCTCCGTCTTTATAGTAGATTGACACCTCATTGTTATAGTGGTTAATCCGGCCCTCCGAGGGTATGGAAATTTCCGGCATATTCCAATAAATACTACCCATTTTTAACCCTCCTTTGGGCTCACGGATCGTAGGATCGTAGGATCGTAACAAGATCTTACTATAGCAAAAATTGGTTTTTTAAGAAGGCTGGGGTTGGAGGAGAAATTAAAGTGGTGCGCCCTAGTGGACTCGAACCACCGACCCCCACCATGTCAAGGTGATGCTC
>CAYNSI010000227.1:0-2001 GCA_964399665.1 uncultured Enterobacterales bacterium
GAGCAATCTGTGCTACTAAATCAGTCTTATCGACATACAACTTCTTTCTATCAATAATATTGGCAAAGCTTACATAGCCTACCGGCAGTGTCTTTTCCAACAAAATTTGAGCAGGCATCACCATAGTAATCCCCTTTATATAGGTTTTATCATAGCACATACAAGGGCTGTTACGCCCCATCATCCTGCCTTAAAACCTGCTGACCTTAAGAACTGCATGACGTTATTTTCCAAGGCGGGAAGATTGTCTCTTTAATCACTGCCGAACTCGACTTTTTTTATGCCCTTAAAGTCTTCCAGCTCCTGATCAATCTTATATTCTGCAATTTTCTTCTGTTCAATCAGCCAAAGGTCTTTATGGGTTTCAAGCTTCATAACGCCCTTATGAAGTTCATTAGCTTTTTTTATCGCATTATCAAGATCTTCTTTGGCTTTTCTAACCGCTTCTTCCTGCAGTACCACCTTTTCATGCAGCGTAGCTTCCCTTACGTCAAGCTGGGCAAGGCCTTCATTAAATTCATTCAATTCCTTCTGGGTTTTCACCTGCAGCATTATTTCATCATAGCGCCTTGCCGTTTCTTCTATTTTCCATATCTTATAATCGGCAAGTTCTTTTTTAAGAGCATCCAGCGTTTCCAAAGCCAGGGTGAGGAGCCGCTGCATCTCCCGCTGTTGTGCCAGGGCATCTTGGAATCGGCGGTCCCTGATCCCTATGAGTGACTGCAGAGGATACTTATCCATTTACTGTTCGCCCGAAAGGCCTGCAATAACCCTGAGGATTTCTGCCACCTGTACCAAAAGATCCGAAGGCACATATTCACCTTCAAAACCATCACTGTAAAGTGCTCTTGCAAGCGGAGCCTGGCGCATAATTGGGATATTTTCCTGCTTTGCCACTTCTATCATGCGTTTTGCCAGATCACCCTGACCCTTAGCGGTGATAATGGGAAGTTTGGTTTTGCCCTGCTCAAAATATACCGCTACGGCATAATGAGTTGGATTTACGATAAGCACCTTTGCCTTGCGAGTATTTGCCAAAGTTCCCTGATTGGCCATTTCCTGATGCAGCTGCTTACGCTTCTGCTTAATATGGGGATCGCCTTCACTCTCTTTATATTCCTGCTTTACTTCCTGTGGTGACATCATATGATCCTTGGTATATTTAAACCTGGTATAAACAAGGTCAATTGCAGCCAATATGGCAAAGGCTACAATGGTGTACATGGCCATGTCCCTCAGCAAGGTGCCGCACACCACCCATACTGACTGTACATTCGTCTCCAAAAGCATGAATATAGCGCCAATGTGACTCCTGGCAGCAAGGTACACGGCAACGGTAAGCACCACAACCTTGATTATGTTCTTGGCAAATTCAAAAAGATTTTTCTTTGAGAATACTTTTTGAAACCATTTTTTAGGATGCAAATTTTCAAGTTTGGGAATTGCAGCCTTTGGTGCTACCAGAAAGCCGGTTTGAGGGATCAGGGCAAGCAGAACGGAAACCAGTACCGCAGCCACAATAGGCATGACTATTGCCAAAAAAGTCCCTACTACCAGACTTGAAATACGGCTTGCAGCCTCATAATACGGCAGTCTGGCAGCGTTTTCCAGGGAATATTCTATAGTCGCAGATATGGTGCTGAAAATCTCATCAGCATTCATAATGAAGTAGCCGACAACCGCCAGCACCGAAGCTGCCGATACTATCTCGGTACTTTTGGGAATATCTCCCTTTTCCCTGGCATCTCTTAGGCGTTTGGAGGTTGGTTGTTCTGTCTTTTCGCTCACTTTATCAGAAACCTTATGCGGCTTACAATTCTTACAACAATCCAGCTTATGCCGTTAATTTGTCTGAAATTTTAGCATGAGATCTTTTGCAAAGGCGGCTCTTATCTTTTGGATGTTCATTGATCTTTAAGCTTGTCAAGCTGGTCTTGAGTTAAAGGCAGCTCTTCTAAGATCACGACCTCGCGCAAAGGCGAAGACGCACTGTTTTTATCC
>CAYNSI010000228.1:0-1878 GCA_964399665.1 uncultured Enterobacterales bacterium
GCGGCGGTAACCCTCAACCGATCAACGGCAGGGTAATAGGCCACATCTGCAACGGCAAATTTATTCCCTTAGGCAAAAACCTCACAAGCCCCAATGGCCCTTTGGTTCGCGAGTGGGGATTAGCCGCCTTTATCCGCTCGGTGTCAGAAGATGTGGCCGATGATCTTTGCAAATGCTTTGAGATCATGGAAGCCTATAAGATATTGGTCATGGCTATGTTGCGCATCATTCGAAAGCGCATGCCTGTCAGCCGCTTTCAGGTGTACTACAAGAAGACTTTTATCTCGGTCTACTATCCGGGGATCCCTTTATCTTCCAAAACCGTCATCACCTTCCTGAACCGTCTGGGCGAGGCATCTGATAGGATCCGCTACTTTTCTCAGCTCAGGCTAAGCAGGGTCAGTGCTGAACACCACATTGCCATAGACGGAACGATAAAGACTGATAACAGCGAGATCAGCGACCTGCGCGATTGGTCTCATAAGGACCTGGCACCAGGGGGCAGAGACCTCTCCTTGCTGTATGCCTACAACATTGACCTTATGGAGCCCCTGTTTTGCCAAGTAGTGGGGGGCAATACAATTGATTCCAGAGCGCTGCTGCGCTTTATTGACCGCAACAAACTGACCCGCGGGATTATTGTGGCTGATAAAGGCTTTGAAGTCTCCCAAATTACAGACTATCTGAAAGAACACCCAAACTTGCACTATCTTCTGCCACTTAAACGCAATAACCGCCTGATAAAAGAGCATCAAATGACGTCTGGATATCAACATGCACTGATCGGAGAGTACACGGGGATTTTTGGCAAGAAGACTCAACTTAAAGATGGCAGATTCCTATATTCATTTAGTGATCTCAGACGAGAAGTTGCAGAGAAAGATACAGCGAGGACCAAAATCGCATTAAGTCAAAGCCAAAAAGACCTTGATGAGTACAACCAAAACCAAGACAAGTTCGGCGTTACCTTCTTTATCTCTGATTGTGATTTTGACCCTCAAGCTGTCTATCATACTTATAAACAAAGGTGGCTTTTGGAGATGACCTTTGCTCTTTTTGAAGGGGATCTCAAATTGGATGTTAAAGCGGTCCAAGATAAGTACAGCGTGCGTGGCAGTGAATTCGTCAATTTCATTGCCGCCTTACTTACAAGCCGTATGCTCAGAAAGGCTGATGAGTCCGGGCTGCTTAATAATAGGACCTTTGGTGCTTTGCTTGAAGACTTGTCTGATGCCGTCAGGCGCAGCGATGCACCCAATACCAAGCCGGTGCGCTATGACAAGTATTGGGAGTTTGATAGAGAGGAAATTTTTGACTTAATGGAAAAACTTGATCTTATTGAGCCTGTGGCTTTAAAGTCAGGCACGCGCAAGCCTGGCAGACCTAAAAAGGATAGCACAGAGCAAATGCCTAAGTCAGAACAAAAACGCAAGAGAGGCAGACCAAGGATACATCCGCTTCCTGATGAGAATGCTCCTAAACGCAGAAGGGGCAGACCTAAGAAGCAATCAACTGACACACCTGATCTTATCCATCAGCAGGAACCATAGTCGGTGCTAAAATTTATAAAGTCCCCCATATAGTTACGGGACTTAGTAATCTGTTGATAGAACCTTTTCTTCCTGAATCTTCCTGGATTTAAAAAAAAGAGAGCTTGATCTGATTGGCAGCATGTTAAAGAATTAGTGGAAAAACTGTAAAAAAGTTAGAGAACAAATCGTCAAAGACTTAAGTGGAATGGTAAAGGTTTTACCAGAAAAGTTATAAAGGATCTGGTATACACGTTAAAGAGCGAAAATGGGCAATATTTTTTGGAATAAACCTGAAATTCCTATCCCGGATGATGCCAGGATGAATCATTACGATATGCAGGTATCC
>CAYNSI010000229.1:0-1871 GCA_964399665.1 uncultured Enterobacterales bacterium
TCAATCCCAGACTCCTTCCCAAGAAACTTGAGAATGTCAGTAAGACCAATCTTTTGCCTGATGCTTTGAGTCTTGCCGTCAGCAACCGGCGTCTTCTGTTTTATTTTTGCATCACGGCGAGGGGTATCTGTGATCATTTCATCACTGCCCTTACGGTACTTGCCGATAAGCTCTGAGCTTAAAATTTTGTCATAACGTTTTTCCGGATCATAGATAACCCGGCGCCGGTAGACGTAGATATCGCCATTTTTACGTTTTGAGTGAACTATCTTCTCGCGCTCTTTACCAAGTATAGGACGTGCCATAAAACCTCCCGGGGCACTCTGATTTTTTAAATGAGCCATCAGTTAGTTTATCTGTATAATAGAGGCTTCAGGAGCTGCGCAAAATTACTTGCATCCTGAAAAAGCTCCTCTTAACGTCATAATTTTAGGTCTGACACAAGGGGCGAACCAATGACCAATCCTCTCTTCCAAAAGGATATCATTTCCATCTCAGAATTTACCCGGGAACATATCGAGTTAATTTTAAAAACCGCCTTTGAACTTAAAGAAAATCCCCGACATGATCTTTTAAAGAACAAGCTTGTGGGCGTCACCTTCTTTGAAGGCTCAACCCGCACCCGCCTCTCCTTTGAGACGGCGGTCAATCGTCTGGGCGGCAGTGTGATAGGCTTTGCAGATGCCACCAACACTTCCTTAGGCAAGAAAGGGGAAACTCTTGCAGATTCCATCCGCATCATCACCTCCTATGTTGATGCCCTGGTTATGAGGCATCCTATGGAAGGGGCTGCAAGACTTGCTGCCGATATTTCACCAGTCCCGGTCATCAATGCAGGTGACGGAGCCAATCAGCACCCCTCGCAAACCCTGCTGGATCTGTTCACCATTTACGAAACTCAGGGGAGCCTCAATGACATCAGCATAGCTTTCGTAGGTGATCTCAAATACGGCCGTACCGTACATTCCCTGTCAGAAGCCCTGTGTCACTACGGAGCCCGCATCTACTTGGTTTCCCCCGAATCCCTTGCCATGCCTCAATATATTCTCGATGACCTTAATGCAGCAGGCATTGAATACTCAATCCACGCAACTATTGAAGAGGTGATCCCCAAAGTAGACATCCTGTATATGACCAGAGTCCAAAAGGAGCGTTTTGACGAGACAGAATATCAGCACCTGCGCTCAAAATACATCCTAACCCCCGATCTGCTTGCCGAAGCCAAATCAACCATGAAGATCCTGCATCCCCTGCCGCGCATTGATGAGATCACTTTGGAAGTTGACAGTACCCCCTATGCTTACTACTTCAAGCAGGCGGCCAACGGGGTTTATGCCCGGCAAGCCCTTCTGTCCCTCGTTCTCAACAAGGAGATTTAAAATGTCAGATTCATCAAATAACATTTCAAAGGACAAACTCTTGGTTGAGGCCATTGCCAACGGTACTGTCATAGACCACATAGCCCCCGGTCAGGCCATGAATATCCTGCGCCTATTTAAGTTCCTGGGCCGTCATACCCATATTACCGTAGGCTTTAACTTAAGATCCCGGGAGCTGGGTTCCAAAGATATTATTAAAATCTCCGATGTTACTTTCTCACCTACTGAAACCGAACAGCTTGCCATCCTGGCTCCCAATGCCACCATCAATGTGATTGCAAACTATAAGGTTATAGACAAATACGATTTAAGACTGCCGTCTGAGACCATAGGAGCTTTTTCCTGCCCCAACAGCAACTGCATAACCCACATGGAACAGGCTGCAACCCCCCGCTTTAAGATTAACGCAGCTTCAGGTGAGGTTACGATGCGCTGCCACTATTGCGAGCGGGTTTTCACCCGCGAGGTGGTCTTAAAAAATAACGGACTGGA
>CAYNSI010000230.1:0-1788 GCA_964399665.1 uncultured Enterobacterales bacterium
GACCTTCTTCGGCTCTGCTGACTGATAGTTGTAATTAGGTCGGGGATTTAGGTTAAAAAGTGTAGTCAGGGCACAAATCGGAATAAAAAAATACCGCTGTTTCTTCAAAGATGACGGCTTTGACACTATACTGAATTAGGTACGCAGGTTGATGTTGATGTTTTTATAAGCCTGTGATTTTAAGTTTCTTTTTGCATTAGGATTTACTATGGCCAAGACTGTCATTAAGCAGCAGGATTTCATAGACTCCGTCTTTGAAGCACTGCAGTTTATATCTTATTACCACCCCCGTGATTTTCTGGATGCGATGAAAAGGGCATATGATCTAGAGCAGAACCCCTCAGCCAAGGCAGCTATTGCGCAGATCCTGGCAAATTCCAAAATGTGTGCCACAGGCCACCGCCCGCTTTGCCAGGATACCGGAGCTGTCACCTGCTTTGTCAAAATCGGCATGGATGTTGTGTTTGAGGGCGGGATGACGATCCAGGAAATGGTTGATGAGGGGACCAGGCGTGCCTACTGTTGTGAAACTAATCCCCTAAGAAAATCAGTGTTATCAGATCCTGCAGGCAAAAGAGTCAATACTAAGGATAATACCCCTGCGGCGGTTCATATAGAAATGATCAAGGGCAATAAGGTTGAAATTTCCATAGCAGCAAAAGGCGGCGGCTCCGAGAATAAGACTCACCTTAAGATGCTCAATCCTTCCGATTCCATAGTCGATTGGATATTATCCGAGATCCCCAAAATGGGTGCCGGCTGGTGCCCGCCTGGTATTTTGGGAGTAGGTATAGGAGGCACACCCGAAAAATCTGCTATTTTGGCAAAAGAGTCCTTAAACGATCCCATTGACATCCAGGATCTTATAAAACGCGGTCCTGCAAGTGCCGAAGAAGAGCTTCGTCTTGAACTTTATGACAAGATTAACAGACTTGGCATCGGGGCTCAGGGGCTTGGCGGCATTACTACGGTTTTGGACGTTAAGATAAAAAGCTACCCCTGTCATGCCGTGTCAAAGGCGGTAACCATTATTCCAAACTGTGCGGCTACCCGTCACATTCATTTTGTACTTGACGGCAGCGGACCTGCAGTTTTTGAAGCGCCGTCACTTGATATTTATCCTGATATTGAAATAGGCGGCAATACCGGTGATGTAAAGCGCGTCAACCTTAATACCCTGACCAAAGAGGAGATTGCAACCTGGAACATGGGTGATACTCTGCTGCTGACCGGCACCATCCTCACAGGCCGTGATGCTGCCCACAAGAGGATCTGTGACATGATTGCCAGGAATGAACCGCTTCCTGAGGGCGTTGATTTTCGCGGTAAGATGATCTACTACGTAGGTCCCGTGCCTGCGGTAGGTGACGAGGTTGTAGGCCCTGCAGGTCCTACTACTTCAACCCGCATGGACAAATTCGTTGAGACCATGCTGTCTAAAACAGGGTTATTCGGCATGATAGGAAAGTCTGAGCGTGGTCCTGCGGCAGTTGAATCCATCAAAAAACATGGTGCAGCCTATCTTATGGCAGTAGGCGGTGCCGCCTATTTAGTATCCAAGGCTATTAAGGCTGCCAGGGTACTGGCCTTTGAAGATCTCGGCATGGAAGCTGTTTATGAATTTGAAGTAGTTGATATGCCGGTTACCGTGGCGGTTGATTCTAAGGGCAACAATATTCATGCCATAGGTCCTGGGATTTGGTCCAAAAAGATTGAGGAGATTGGATTTAAATACGTCTGATGGGAATGAATAAAAAAATTGTCAGGGCCTGCAGATGCAGACTCTGT
>CAYNSI010000231.1:0-1632 GCA_964399665.1 uncultured Enterobacterales bacterium
TCTTCTGCTACCAAAAAGCACAGATTGTGATTGGAGGCTCCGTAGCAGATCATTCTTACCGCAAAATTTTCAATGGCATCAAAGGCCTTGGTGGTGGTACCGGGGGTGCGGGACATTTCATTACCAATGATGGCCACCAGTGACAGATCTTTTTCCACTTTGACATGGCAGAAAGTCCTAAGTTCATTGAGCATGTCTTCTGATACTGCATCAAGTCCTGAGGTTTTAGATCCTGAATCGACGGTAACGGCTATGGATACTTCAGAGGTTGATACCAAATCAACTGATTGACGGTATTTTGCAAAAATTTCAAAGACGCGGGCTAAAAATCCTGATGCACCGACCATTCTTGGGGATGCCAAGACAATCAGGGTCTGGCTGCGCCTTAGGGCTACAGCACGAAAGGAGGGTTTTATCTTACAGTATGGTCTTACCCAGGTGCCGCCTTTTTCAGGCTCCTTGGAAGAGGCAACATAGACGGGGATACTGCGGCGTACTGCAGGTACCAGGGTTGAAGGATGGAGGATTTTAGCCCCGAAGGTTGCCATTTCGGCAGCCTCAGCATATGAAAGTTCTTTGATGGGCATGGCATGGGGGACCAGGCGGGGATCGGTGGTATAAACTCCCGGGACATCAGTCCAGATGGATATGGTTTCAGCTTCACAGGCCTCGCCTAACAGCGATGCCGTGTAATCGGATCCTCCCCTGCCTAAGGTGGTGGTGCAGCCTTCTGAATTACTGCCGATAAACCCCTGGGTTACGATGATCTCATCACCTTCTAAAAGAGGGATCAGAAGTTCTTGGCATTTATCTTTCAATACTTCCACCAGGGGATTGGCACAACCGAAGTTAGAATCCGTGCGCATGACCTTTCTGACATCAAAAAGCTCAGCTTTGCGGCCTAATTTTTTGAAAACCTCAGTTATTAGATAGGAAGACAGCAATTCCCCATGGCAGACGATACGATCGGTTAAAGCATCAGACCTGCCCATGGCAGCTTCCCGAGACTGGTCAAAGATCTCTTTTAGGTGTCCTTCCAAAAAGGCGTGGCAGCTTTCTTTATCATCAAGATTATCGATGATTTGCATATGGATCTCACGAAGCTTTTCAATCAGGCTGTCGGTTTTCTCCCTGTTGCAGGCACCTGAGGCCAGTTCAACCAGAATGTTGGTGACCCCGGCACAGGCACTTACCACCACAAGACGAGTTTTAGGATTTGAGAGCACCACCGAAGCAGAGGATGTCATGGCCTCAAAATCTTTGACGGAAGTCCCGCCGAATTTAGCTATGTCAAGATGTTGCATGTGTGAAGATCCAAAAGTGAAACAAGTAAAAACAGCCTAAATCCTAGCCTTAAGAGCTTTAATGTGCAATATTTTTCAAAATTTTTATCCTGACACAAAGAAAATGGGGCTTTTGAAAGGAAGCGTTTGCACCTTTTTAAGGCATCAGGCGCCGGCAGGAGGTTTTTGTGTGCGGCTTTATTCAAGGCTTTGCAGTTTTAGGTTGAATTTAACATGACAGACTGTCTAAGCCAGTGATTAGGCCGACCGCCTTGCAACAGAATTTGCCGCCTGAATAGGATAACAATCATCTTGAGGTAAACGTAAGGTAAATGCCGTTAAAAATGCT
>CAYNSI010000232.1:0-1615 GCA_964399665.1 uncultured Enterobacterales bacterium
TCATGGTAATCGTCAAAGAGCCGCACAGGGATGAACAAAGAACACCTTCAATGCTCAAAGAAGTCGTGCGCTTAGAAGAGCTGTCTTTAACTCAAGAGCAGCTTGACAAGCTTAAAAGCTGATGATTCCAAAAGATAAGAGCCGCCTTTTACAAAAGCTCTCATGATAAAATTTCAGGAAAATCAGCCTCATAAGCTTAATTGCTGTTAGAATCGTAAGCCGTAACTTTAGAACACGGCAATTGTATTAGCGGATCTTGACACACCCCATGCCTGGAGGAGGGGATTCTCGCTTCTCCCACCACAGCCTCTTCGACTTTCGCTTCAGAAGGTCTTACATGATGTCCATGAGCGTAGATTCGGGGCTGTCCTACCCTATGTAGAGAATTTTACAGCATACAGATATCTAACGCTAGCAAAAATATGTCCCGCTTGCGCGGGAGCGGCTTATATTCCCATAGCTGAAGCAAGGGGTTTTACGCCGCAATTGATAAAGAGCCTCCAAGAGTCAAATTCTAACGGACCATCCATCAAGAGCCAATTTTATGCCTCCTTTTTGAGAAGTTCATCAATTTTCCTTGAGGAACATCCCTTGCGGCACTATCTGCAGCAGCGCTTTTTTAGTAAAATTCCAAGGCTGAAAAGTCCTTTTGTGGTGGGGCCTTCCGTCTTTTACAGGGGCTTTGCGCCATGCTGGTGAGAGACAAAGGATAATATCTTTTGCATCTTGGACTTAAACATTGTTTTCTGCAAAAATTAGGAGCTGTCATGCGTTTTTTCATTGATACTGCAAATGTTGAAGATATCCGTAAAGCCAATGATATGGGAGTGATCTGCGGCGTAACCACCAATCCTTCACTAATAGCCAAAGAAGGTCGTGATTTTAATGAAGTCATCAAGGAAATAGCCTCGATTGTTGATGGGCCCATTTCAGGGGAGGTCAAGGCTACTACTTTAGATGCACAGGGAATGATTAAGGAAGCTCGCGAGATAGCTGCCATTCATCCTAATATGATTGTAAAAATCCCCATGACCGTTGAGGGGTTAAAGGCCTGCAAAATGTGTACGGCAGAAGGTATCAAAACCAATTTAACCTTAATCTTCTCGGCAAATCAGGCTCTTTTGGCAGCAAGGGCAGGGGCTACCTATGTTTCACCGTTTTTAGGCCGTCTTGATGATATTTCTCAGCCGGGCATTGATTTGATCCGCCAGATTGCAGATATCTTCATGGTAGGGGAAATCGACAGCCAAATCATCTGTGCTTCGGTAAGAAATCCCATTCATGTTACCGATTGTGCTTTAGCAGGTGCTGACATTGCCACCGTACCCTACAGTGTCATTGAACAGATGACCAAACATCCTCTTACCGATCAGGGCATTGCCAAATTCCAGGCTGATTACCGCAAGGTTTTCGGCTAAACGAGGAAAATTAAGTTTAAAACCTGTTTTAAGAGAGCTGTAAAGCTTAAATCTTAAAGCAGGATTATTTGTCCCTGACGAACTTCGAACTTAAAGGTACTTGTAAAAGAACTAAAAGTCAGGGGCCTGCCGTTCTGATCAGGGGGGTATTATTCAGAATGGCTTTTTACACAGGATTTTAAGGAGATAATCAAATG
>CAYNSI010000233.1:0-1572 GCA_964399665.1 uncultured Enterobacterales bacterium
GAGACCTACTCTTACGACTTTACCGAAAATAATATCTACCACAAGCTTCATGAGTTCATGACATCCCATAACATCAAGATGAAAAAGAAAAGTGCCGATGAGATCCTGCAGGCTGTCAGAAACAACAAAAGCTACGGCGATCACATCAATCTTTTGCAACGCTGTCTAAAAGCCATCAGGGTCAATGATCTTGATTATGACAAGATCAAAAAGCGCTATGACAATTACGGCATCAAGCTGTCAGAGCGGTATGCATCCTTCTTTGACGCGCTGCTCAAAGCTTATCGGGAAGAGCTTCAACAGCAGCACGCCATAGACTTTGATGACATGATCTTATCTGCAACAGGTTTTGTTAAGAACGGCAATTTTAAGAGCAGGTGGAACTATATCTTAATAGACGAGTTTCAGGATATTTCTCTCTCGCGCCTTGAGCTTATCAAATCCCTGGCAGCTTCTAACCCCGGCACCATCTTGTGCTGCGTAGGCGATGACTGGCAGTCTATTTACCGCTTCAGCGGCGGCGTGCTTGAGGCCACCACCCGCTTTGATAAATATGTGGGACCTTATACCTTAACCAAGCTTGAGAAGACCTACCGCTACAACAATTCCATTGCCCAGACGGCCGGTACCTTTATTCAGGAAAACCCCGAGCAGTTTAAAAAATCCATCGAAACCCACGATAAGGTCACATCTGCCAAAGTGCATTTGTGCGATTATGCCTCGCCTTTGTGTGAGCAGGTGTCGGTGATGATTAAAGAGCAGATCCCAGAGTCTGAACAAAAAAAGTACCTTGATAACCTGACCATGACGGCTAAGGCCTTGGAGATCATCAAGGAGATAAGAGAGCGCGATTCACAAGGCTCCATCGCTGTCATGGCCCGCTATAACGCACTGTTAAAGCCTCTTGGCCATTACATTAAATACGGCTCACTGCCTGAGCTGCAGGAAGGATTGACTTACTATTTGACTTCAGAGCAGTGCCAAAACATCAAACTTTGGTCTTTGCATCGAGCCAAGGGCCTGGAAGCTGATTACTGCATTATCTTAGGGATGCTCGGAGGCAAGTACGGATTCCCAAGCCGCATTGAAAACCACGTGCTGCTTGACGGACTTTTTACCAAGCTTGATCCTTATCCTTTTTCTGAGGAGCGGCGCCTTCTGTATGTGGGCATTACCAGGGCGCGGCACGACTGCTATCTTATCTCATCGCCCTACCGGGCCTCAGATTTTGTCGATGAGCTTTTAACCCCCAAATATCATCTGGACATCCAATCTGAGGATTTTAATCGCAAGCTACGGGAGATCTTCAAATGCCCCCATTGTGCCAAGGGTTATTATGAGCAGATGCAGGGGGAGTTTGGGGCTTTTTACCGCTGCACTTCAGGGGTCATGTGCCCAAAGCGTCCGCGTGTGTGCCAAAAGTGCGGCTCCCCATCCATCGATGGAAGAAACAGTTCCATTTGCCAAAACCCTCTTTGTCGTCACACTATTAAAATCTGCCCGATTTGCGGGCGTCCGCTTAAGCTTCGTGAGGGCAAATACGGCAAATTCTGGGGCTGCTCAGGCTATGGT